>CAYZMZ010000266.1:4604-5293 GCA_964479655.1 uncultured Planctomycetaceae bacterium | reverse complement strand
TGCAAACGCGCAGATTTCAGGTACTGATTTAGCTAGAAAAGCCGATATTAAGCTCAATGGAGGTTCCATGTCTTTTTATGCTAGAACAAGCCCTGATGTTTCTCTTACCGTTACAGACGGATTAGCTTTGCATTTAGATGCGTCCAGTTCAAGCAACTTTACTTTTGTAGAGGGAACGAGCCAAATTACTTCATGGAATAATTTAGCGAATACGAATAATAACGCGAGCGTGAACTATGTTAGCGGAACGGAGAATGCAACGCTAACTGATTCCGGGAAAAACGGGTTAAGCACGGTTTCCTTCCCCACCAGCGGAAATACGGCTTACAATTTGGAATCCAGTATTAACGGGCAAACGTTTTTTATTGTTATGAAAGACGGAACAACGCAAACGGCATACTCCAATTTCTTTGGAGATACGAATACCGATTACTATTTTCATCGCGGCGATAATGGCACATTGTGGTATAGCGGGGCTAATGCGAACTTGAAAAATGGAACGAATCTGCTCAATGGAGAATCCGCCAGTTCCGGCACGTATTTGGGGTTTGGCTGGAATGTGCTTTCTGTTCAGGCAACCGGAGCGGTTCGGTTGGACGCTTTAAGTCGCGATAGAGAAAATGCCAATTGCGGCTGGGATGGCGATATTGCCGAGGTCTTGGTTTATACCACCGCCTTGACAGACGCGC
>CAYZMZ010000266.1:0-4577 GCA_964479655.1 uncultured Planctomycetaceae bacterium | reverse complement strand
TCCCAATACTTAGCTACAAAGTGGATGGTTGGAAAAGACATTATTCTCAACGACAGTACCACGGGAGACTTTGTTTCGGCAAATACGATAACCGTCGCGGAAGATTCTACTATTGATTTGGGAACGTTTGATTCGGTAACTTTTGGCGAAACAACCATCGCGGCGAATAAAACGCTCAGTTTAAATGTTGAAACGGACAACGCCGTTGAGTGGAAATCGCTGCTGTCTGGAGCTGGCTCGGTTCGTAAAACCGGGAACGGGACGTTGGTTATTTCAGGTGAAAAAACGTACAGTGGAGATACCGTTGTTGAAGAGGGAGTATTCGACCTGGCAAGCAATTCGATTCTTTCTTCCAAGGTAATTATTGGCGAAAATGCGATGCTGACATTTGGTGCTGATAGTACCGTTGCGGGATTGGATATTTCCGGTAAAACTATGGTCGATTTGGATAATCTGAGTTTAACCAGTACCGATGATGTTGTGTTCAATACCGGAGCGATAATTGATTTGCTTCCATACGAGATTACATCGTCAACCGCTTCCTATATTCTCATGTCGGTGGAGGACGGTAAAGCGTTTACCTATCAGGGCGGCGATTGGGAATCGTTGCTTGCCTCCGATTTGCGGCATTATTTTAATCTGGGTGTTTATGGAAACAACTTGGTGTTATCTGTGAATTCCGTTGCGGTTCCTGAACCAGCCAGCTGGCTGTTGCTGATTTTAGGCGCGCTGGGTTTACTCTGGTTCCGCAATCGGAAAGGGTAAATACAACGTAGCGCAATGAATACCGCAAGCGCGTAATGAAGGCGCTTGCGCCGTAATCGGACGAATTTTACGGGAAGGCGCGCCCCCGAGCCGGGGAATATAAGGGTAGATTTTGAATACCGTCCCTTTTTTGTTCTGTTGGGGGGCATATTTGCCGCCGCAAACGCTATCCGGTTATAGAATACCGCTTGATTCGAGGTCTTTACTCCTTTAGGAGTTTCCGAGTGGTAGTAAACGTATGTTCCCATTAGATTTTGAGCGAATTTTTCCCGTGCGCAGCCAGCCGGAGGCAGGCTGCGCACGGGAAAAAATTCGCGATGGGGGGAGGGGTGAAACGTGGCGATTCTACCAAACGGAAACGTCTAACGGCGTTGGGGATGGGCGGTATTCTAAATCAACCCTTATAACCCTAATTACGGCGCAAGCACCTTCATTACGGGCTTGCGAGTGTTTTCGCGCCTTCCCTTATTTTTTTTGCGGACGAGGAGTCCGTGCTCCAAAGAATCAAGCGGTATTCAAAATCAGCGCGATTCACTCAATCACAATCCACCGGGGCATTGTCGGAAAAGATTCAGTTCAACCGCTACGCGGTTGGGAGGTGTATTTGTCATTCTTTTCCGTGTGTTTCACGCACGGCTATGAACATTCAACCGCTACGCGGTTGGGCTACCGCCTGTTGCCGAAAAAAGAATTATCGTTGTACTACCGAACAGATATCCAGCCTCGAGGTTTCGTGCTCCTTCGTGCCTTCCCGTTATTTTCTCAAATCTACAGAAAAACGTATCTCGGTTGGGGACTGGTACGAACGGAAAGGGAAACGGCGTCTAATGCGTTTTAGACTATTTGTTCAGCCAAACATCACGAGCTTGACTCCAGGCGGAAATAATACCCGCACGCGATTTTTCCGGGTATTTATCTTTCTGCTGCGCTATCTTTTTCCCCCGTTCAATCATCCATTTTTGGAAAAAACGAACGGAATCCGGGTCAATATAGGGCTTTTGATTGTACTGAACGTAAAACGGAGCTGAAATCGCACATCGATAAGTATCTGGTAAATCGGTTACCGCCCTGATGAGAAACCAGCCGCTGTCCGAAAAGTCGATCGGCGGCAGCTGATTGTCCTGGTTGGCTTTAGCGTCATCCATGCGGAAGGTTTTATAAACTTTGCCGTTTTTGATAATCTCAATATAACTGATAGGGTCTCGAATTACCATCGACATACCCAAGTTAAACGACAAGGGAATATTCTTTCCCTGTGAATCTGTTTTACCGGTAAACACATGTCCCGGAGAAAAACCGTCTACTGTGGGGGTAATAATCGGACCGTTGGTAACAACCGCCTGTCCCTTTTTCAAGGCTTCCCAAAAAGCAGACATCGACCAGGAAGAATCGGTTTTTACGTATACCCGATTGTAGCCCAGCGGATTTTTTCCCTCTCCCGAGCCGGAGCCGGCAGTCGGGGGCAGCTTATATCCGCAATTGAGCAGATGAAAATAGTTCTGCTGTTTCCATCGGGCTTCATCAAGCAGATTAGGGTAAATCTGTTCATCTCGTGCGCGTCCTTGACTTGAAACTTCCATGAAATTCCTGCCAAAACAGGAATCCAAAATTTCAACCGAATCGATTAAATTCAAGGCAACTAAAATCGGCAAGTCCTCCATGGTTATATTGGTACAATCTATCCACACGTCTGGATATTTGTCTTTAATCGCCTTTAAATAGGAAACGGAATCGGCACGCACGTTACTGCTGTCGTCTGACAAGACCGGTTCGGGCAGATTAAACAGGTTCACCGCGCAGCCGGGAACGTCATATCGCCCTGCAAGAGGAAAAATCAACGCGTTGTTGTGTTGTTGAACTAACGGACGAGGCAGGGAATTGGACTGCCAGTAATTTTTCCCGCTGTTATTCCAGGATATAATCGGAGCGAAGTCAATCGCCTCTGCCCCAATCAAAAAAGGGGTTTCCAGAACGGAACGCCGATTATCCAAATCGGCACAAAACCAATTTTCCGCCTGAACGTTTCCGACGCGCTGCAGTACAATTGTCTGAGCGTCGTTGCCGAATTTGGGCATGTCCAGCCGTCCCTTGCTGGTAGTATATTCCAAGCCTGATTCTATTTCAAACTCGTATGCGCCGATGGGTAATTTCATCTCGATTTTACCCGTATCGACGGTATTATGATCGACCCAAAAGGGAATCTTGGGCAGCTTGCGTACTTTTCCTTTCCCCTTGGTATCTTTCAAGTGGATTCTAAATGGAATCAGTTTATTGGTTTGCTTATCGACAACCGATAAATTCAGTACGCCTGTTTGCGCCATAACGCAACTGGAAATCGACAACGATAGAACAAGCAGGATTTTATACATGGTGTGGTTTTGTAAATGACTTATAGAAAGTATAATATCAGGATAAACCTTGGTTCCGAACACAATATTTATACTATGACTACTTGAATTTTTCTCTTGACGTCGTTTTGATTTCGCCCGATAAGCGGAGCTAAATCGTTGTTTTGCCAATCAGGGCGAAATGAAACGACTGGTTTATGAAAATATAATCCGGGAAAACTCAAGTGGATGCAGTATATTGTATTCATACGAAATTAAGGCGGTATTCGTTCGGATTTAGACAATCGCGACAGGCTGATTCGGTGGATAACGACTGGATGAGTTGGGAGGAAATGCGTTGGATAATTGTTCACATAATTCGCAGAATCACGATTCGCCAAGTCGACCTCTGAACCGTTTCATTCAACCGTTACGCAGTTTTGAGCATATACAAAAACAATCGCCGAAGTACGTTTTTGCACTTCGGCGAAACAAGGGGAAACTTATAAGATTTTCTCTAAAATAACGCTGTTTCCGCGAGTGTTAAATTCAACCCTCGTCATAAAGCTGCGCATAAGCATAACGCCTCGCCCGTTGGGTCTGTCAAAAAATTCGTCAGACGTTGGGTCGGGCAGGGCGTTAGGATCGAATCCATCGCCCTGATCTGTAATTTGCGCCCGAAACAGGGTAGAAGAAATTCCGACTATAACATGAACCCGCTTTTCGGGATTGTACTTATTGCCATGTTTAATAGCGTTTACTAAAGCCTCTTCCATGGACAAATGTATACCAAAAACGTGCTTTTCATCGCAACCGGACGCTGTGAGCTGTTCCAGAATAACGTCTAACAAACCGCGACCGCAATCGGAATCGCTTTCAATGAAAACATCGGTAAACCAGGTCCAAGGATCGTTTTCAGGGGCGCACCCGAAAGCCATTTCACGGCAACAATTATGCGGGGTATCCAAATTGCCAACAGCTTCGCCGTGCTGGTTCGCGATTAAATCAGAATTTGAATTTTGCTCGTCAGGAATTTTATCTGTAGTCATTAAACTGGTCTTAGAACGCAGCCAAGGCGTCTGCTTCTTCCTTGCGAATATCAAACAGACGATTTAAGTTTGTAATGGTGAAAATCTCTTTAATATCTGCGGAAATATTGCACAGCTTCATTTCGCCGCCGTTGGCAACGACTTTTTTATGAAGGTTGATTAATTTACTCAAAGCAGAACTGGACATGAAATTTACGGCTGAAAAATTCAGCACCAGTTTTTTACGTCCGTCAACTTCTACCAGAGAAAATAGTTCGTTTCCCAATTGCTGGATAGCAATATCTTCTATAATACGGGTGTCGAGAAAATGAATTACGGTAATATCTCCCACTTCGTTGAGTGTGATATGCTGATAATCTGCCATGAGTCTTCCTTGAATAAAACTAAATAAACAAAAAACGATTTATACTATGACTACTTGAATTTTTCTCTTGAC
>CAYZMZ010000265.1:3548-5294 GCA_964479655.1 uncultured Planctomycetaceae bacterium | reverse complement strand
TCGTGCGAATTTTAGTCGGGAAGTTTTATAATGCTACGCCGGATAACAAGGCTATTTACGGAGCTTTTGAGGCGTTTCATCCTAAAGGCGACCGGGAGCAGGCTAGAAAGATGTGGGCGTCGGTTCCGTCCTGTAAATCGCTTATACCGGAGTTGAATATTCCACGGGTCTTGCCTGTTAAATCCAACGGATTGGATACCCGATTGGCAATTCCCGATTCTGAACAGCAAAAGCAGGGTAAGGAATTTATCCAGAAAAAATTCGCCCCTCAAATTGCAAAAAGTACCAACGAAGTACAAAAGGCGAAGTTGGCGGCGTTATTAACGAAATCTGCCGGCGATAAGCGTTTTGATGCCGGTCAACGCTTTGCGTGCGTTGAAATGGCGATAGAAATGGCGCAGCAATCCAATCAGATAGAAGTCTTATACGATGCCTTGGAAATGAAAGAACGCGTATTTCAGGCTAGTACGTTCCGAAAACGGTTTAAGCTAATTCAAAACACCAAACTCGATTCGTTGGATAAAGCCGGAAATACAGACCGCTTTGACGACGCCCAGATTCTGATTCCTATCGCCAAGCAGACGGCTGCGGCTGGCGGCGTCCCTGTTGTAGCGCGATATGCGGAGCAGGCGGAAAAATTCCTCAGCCAGAGAAAATAAAGGCTTGTTCAACGGGACGTTGCTTTAATCAGCTTGAATCAGCTTTGAATCTACTAAAAACTCCCTGACTACGTTTTTTTAACGATAGGGAGACCACGTAGGACGTCCTGCGGTTGACGCGGCGGGGGAGTTGCTGTTTTCTGTGTGATTTTCCGGCAGACCGACAACCGCTCCGCTGGAAGAGCGATTGGCGTTGTTTTCGTCGGTTCTGCTGCTTTGCTCCCAATTGACGGGGGCGACCCGCTGATTATCTACCATAACAGGGTTTATCTGCTGGCGAGATCGATTTCGCAGAGCGTCAATTTGCGGCGCAGCGACAACAATTTCGCTTTTGTATATTTCTCCCTGTTGAAGCGGATTTTCTTCCTCTTTAAAAGTAAGCGGCGATTGCGGATCGGGAAGATTATCGTCGGAGGCGATTTCAGAATCAGGCAACGCCTCTCCTGTCGGCGGCTGCCAGAGCGTATATTTAGGGGTGTTCATCTGAACTTGCTGTCGAGTTTGCAATTTATTTCCGAGGTTATCTTCCAGACGAACGAATACGTCTAACGCGTCGCTGGTCGGCTTGTTTTTAGGCCAGGCGAGTTCAAACAGCACGCCATCGGGCTGCGGAGCTTCGGTAATAAGCTGTTTTAACTGGGATTCGGAAACGTCCCATCGGGCAATGCGGGCGGCTTCTCCCTCTTGATTCGGGTCTAAAGCGACGATTGTTACTTTTCCGGCGCTAACTGCGGTAGCTCCCTGCTTGGTACGGCAGTTGAGAACCATGCGTAATCCCTCTTCACCCGATTGCGGATTGATTTGAAGCGGTCCGATTTGTTCTGGATCGATAGAAATTTCTGCTAAATCGGAAACGTTTACAACGGGTAAAGAGCCTAATTCCGGCAGAGCAGGGGGAAGCGACGACTGCGAATTGTCGTTTTGTCGGAACAATCCGCGGGGTACGGTTTGAGTCGGTTTATTGGGAACGGTAACACGGGGATTGCCGTTGGGATCGGCGTTTATATCTTCCAGAGGAGAGGCGTCTGAGCCGGGGTTGGGACTGGCAGTCGGGGCTGGAGCACCGGAATTGGGGTCGAGCCATAAT
>CAYZMZ010000265.1:0-3538 GCA_964479655.1 uncultured Planctomycetaceae bacterium | reverse complement strand
CGGCGAATTGCCTGTTCCAGAGGTTGAAGAACGATAGGTTCGTCCTGTTGTCGGCTGGGAATTAACCGCCTCGGCTTTGGCCTGCGACTGCGCGTTTTGGGTTTCCAAGTCGGCAATCCGTCTTTGCTGATGCTGCATGAAGGCGTAATTTTCGTGAATTTGCCGTTCTAAAGCCTGATTCTCTTGCTGAAGCTCCATTTCTACCCGTTGCGACTGGCATCCTGTAGCGGCACAAAGAAACCAGACAGCGATTATTAATCCTGTTATGGGCTTATTTATAAACGGATATATAATTTTTTCCATGGTTGTTTGCGTGTAGGTTGGTCTAGTCTATGATGATAAAATATCATTGATCCTGGTAACGGAGTGAGTTTACTTTATCAAATAATAGAAAATAAATCAAGAGGAATATTTAAAGATGTTTTGCTATCAATGTAAACAGGCGTCAGGCGGTTGCGGTTGCGTGGTAAAGGGAAATTGCGGAAAGGACGCAAATTGCGCAATTTTACAAGACCTGCTCATTCAGATGATTTTTGGAATCGGGGTTTATACCTGCCGAGCGAATGAATTAGACGTGTTCGACAGAGATATCGACGATTTTATTCAGGATGCCCTGATTGCTACCATGACGGGGGTAAATCACGATAGCGAAAGTATAAAAAGTTTGATTTTGCAGTCGGTTCGGGTTCGTCAATGGGCGAAAACGCTTTTTGAAATCGCGTGTACCCAAACGCGAACGGAGCCGTATCGACTTACCGGAGATTGGAATATCGAACCGGCGGCGGAAACGGAGGCGATGTTGGAGCAGTCCTGGCAGTATTCTATTCCGCTGCGTCGATTGCGTTCGGGCGAACAGGTCGTTAATATGCAGGAAATGATTCTCTACGGAGTAAAAGGAGTGGCGAAATTACTCAGACAGCAGGCGGAAAACGGACATCGGGATTTTCATTTGGCGGCCCGATTGCATGCGGTACTGGATTTTTTGGCAAATTCGCCCGAGGATATAAATCAACTTCGTAAAATTGCGATGGAAGTCGGGAAGATGTATATTTCTGTTCAGGAATCACGTCATGAAGAAAATCATCCGCTTTCTCCTCGTTTTGAGAAGCTGCTGGAAAACAGTCTTCAGTCGATAGAGAAAAACGGCTGTCTGGATTGTTTTGACGCCAACGGTAATCAAACGGTAATCCCATTGCGATTGGACGGGGAATCGGAATTGTGTGATACGCTTCGGTTTATTCAGGCCTATCAAGCCCGATGGCTGAAAGATTGCGAACAGAAAGCGATTAGCGAATGGTCGGCAGACCGGATTGTGCCGCTGGGATTAAATATCGATTTCTATTGGGATTCTCAAGAGAGTATCAGTTTTTACCTGGCGGTTCGATGTTTGGGAATTGAAAATATCGAACTTCATCCGACCCCCGGATTTATGAATTGTCTTTGTTCTAGTAAAGAAGCGGAATTGCCAGACGAAAACGAGTTGGCAGAACAGCCGCAAACGATTACATGAACGGCGCGACCCCGTGTCGGCGTTATTCCAATTCAATTTTACGGGAAGGCGCGACCCCGTGCCGGGGAGGCGGTTGGGCTACCGCCCGTTGCCGAAAAATTGGTTGGGATTGTATAGGGGATTTTAGAATACCGCAAGCCCGTAATGAAGGCGCTTGCGCCGTAATTAGGGTTATCAGGGTAGATTTTGAAAACCGCATTGAACGGAAGTATACGCGGAGCGCGAACGTCCCCATGAGCATAAAATAAATAAAGATAACGGGTTGGGACGGTATTCTGTCGGTTGCGCGTTGTACTACCGCTCGTTGCTCCCTCCGGGAGCGGGATTATTTTTTGTCGTTCGCTCTACCAAACGAAAACACCTAACAGCGTAAAGCCCCGATCCCAATTTAATCTGTATTCTAAAATCAATGCGATTCGTCGCTTGTTGTTGGAGCCTAAAAAAAGCGGCGAAGGACGCTGAACGTCTGAATCGCCGCATTTCAAAGGGAAAATTTCAAGTCGAACTAGTTTAAATCTTATTTAACGTCGTCCGCTTTTACTTCTTCAACAACCGCTTCGGCTTTAACTTCTTCGGCAGGAGCTTCAGCTTTTACTTCTTCAGCGGGAGCTTCGGCTTTAACTTCTTCGGCAGGAGCTTCAGCTTTTACTTCTTCAGCGGGGGCTTCGGCTTTTACTTCTTCAACAACCGCTTCGGCTTTAACTTCTTCGGCAGGAGCTTCGGCTTTTACTTCTTCGGCAGGAGCTTCGGCTTTGGGAGCTAAAGAAGTTACGTCGATAACAGACAGCGTATAGGGTTTATCCAGTTTTTCATTGGTTAAACCGGGGAAAGTCCAGTCGAAATTAGCGATGATTAACTTTCCATCGCGAACGATACATTCAGCAGGCTGGTCTAAATCGCCGTTGGAACCGTCTGAACTGGGATTGATCCAAAGAATATTCAGATTACCGTTTTTGTCTAACGTACGGATGGCGTTAGCTTGAGAATCGTCGATATAGATCAAATCGGTTACCTTGTCGTAGAAAATACCGTCGCAGCACTGGAAATCGTCGCGATCAACAACCTTTTCCAAAACGGCTTTGCCCTCTTTGTCAAAAGTCATCTTGTTGATAACGCCATCGCCAAAGTTTCCGAAATAAATCGCGTCCCAGGCCTTGGTCATGCCGTCAGCACCGGAGCCGTCTTCACGCCCAATCTTTTTTACCGGGTAAGTGGCAATCAAATGCGGATCGTTTTTCGTTGCATCGACAGTAATAACCCGTTTGTTATCTTTGTAGGCTTCAACGATTTCGTCTACTGTAAATTTCCACACGCCGCCGCGGCCGTAATCGCCTTCCTGTTTAGGGAGGACGGTATCGGTTACATACAGGTTATTACCGTCCCAGAGAACGGCGTTGGCTAAGGTAATACCTTCGATAACCGTATCGACTTCTCCGGTTACTTTACCGTCTTTGCGGACAACGCGCAAAATACGGGATTTATACTTTCCCTGAGGATCGCTGGAGAAGAATTGGTTATCGCAAACATACAGGTGATTGCCGGGGCAAATGTCAATTCCCATTGAACCAATCTTACCGGATTCAGGGTGAGCGGGGTAGTCCATAACTTTTTCGACTGTTCCGTCAGGAAGAATCTGCATTAAACAAGCGCCAAACTCGCGCTTGCCGTTTTCGTCAGCCGGAAAATAATTGGGGCAGTTAAGATAAATTACGTTGGTCTTTTCGTCCAAGGTCATGCCGTCCGGAACGGGGCAGTAATCGGGCAGTTGAGCGAACAGAGCCGGCTTGAAAATCGGATTCAGGTCAACTTTGGGTTGCGGGGGATTAGCACGGCTAACCGGTTCGGCTTTGACTTCTTCTTTTGCGGGAGAAACGTCGGCTTTGACGTCGGCTTTGACGTCGGCTTTGACTTCTTCAGCTTTCTGTTCGACGGCTTCTACAACCGGCTCGGCTTCGGCTTTGACGTCGGCTTTAACTTCTTCAGCTTTCTGTTCGACGGCTTCTACAACCGGTTCGGCTTCGGCTTTAA
>CAYZMZ010000264.1:0-5305 GCA_964479655.1 uncultured Planctomycetaceae bacterium | reverse complement strand
CTGCCGATTTTACAAAACGTTGACCTTCCGGCGGGTACAACGGTACGAGATTGCCTGGCTAAAGTCGGCATCGCGCTGGATATGCCCTGCGGGGGAAAAGGAACGTGCGGAAAATGCCTGATAGAACTTAACGGACAGAAAGTTCGAGCTTGTCAGGCAACGATAACCGAAAATTCGGTAATCCAGCTGCCGCAATCGCTCGGAACGATAGCTGTAGAAGGCGTTGACATTTGTACAGAATCCAATTTACCTGTTTTTTCAGCGGGCAGTAGTAAACCGGTCTGCGGCGTTGCCGTCGATATCGGTACAACTACCGTTGCGGTTTCTTTAGTCGATACCGCTTCGGGGAAATCCGTTGCGTCTGCCGGTCAGTTAAATCGCCAAACGGCGTTTGGAGCGGATGTAATCAGTCGAATTCATTTTGAACAAACGCAGTCAGACGGATTGAATAAGCTGAATAAGTGTATAGTCGAACAAATACAGGAAATTATCCGCCTGCTTTGTCAGTCGATTCAGTTAGATTCCCGTTCCATAAAAAACGTTGCGGTTACCGGAAATACCGCGATGCTGACCTGGTTTTTAGGGCAATCCGGCTTATCGCTGGGCGAGATACCCTTTAGTCCGATTATTAAGCGGGACGGAGCCATAATCTCCGCTCAATCGACGGGATTGGATTTACCCAACAGCCGGGTAATTATCCCGCCGATAATAGGCGGTTTTCTCGGAGCGGATATAGTCGGAGGAATCGCGCAATCAATCCAAATTCAGCAAGAGAATCCCTGCGCTAAATGGCTGACAATTGATATTGGAACCAACGGAGAAATCGCGCTTAACAACGGCGGTCAATTATCTGCAACTTCAACGGCCGCCGGTCCGGCTTTGGAAGGAGCGGGGATTTCCATCGGGCAGCGAGCGTTGCCCGGTGCTATCGATTCCGTTTCGATAAACGACGCAGGAAATCTGAACTGGTCTACTATCGGTAAGATTCCTCCGACAGGAATTTGCGGTTCGGGAATCGTCGATTTAATCGCCTGTTTACGGCATTCAAACGCGATTTTACCCAACGGAAAACTGATTCATCCGCCGGAATCCCCCTTGAATATTACCGCTTCAGACGTTCGTCAGGTTCAGTTGGTCTGCGGAGCGATTCGTTCGGGAATTATCGCTTTGTTAGAGAATCAGTCGCTGTCAATTTCTCAGCTGGATTCGATTTATATTGCGGGAGGATTTGGAAGTCATTTGAAAAAAGAGAATTTGATTAACATCGGATTACTGCCCACGGAATCGGATTTTACTTCGTCCGAAAAATCGGCTGTTGAATCCCCGCTGGTTGAAAAGATTCATTTTTTGGGTAATTCCGCCTTGATTCAGGCGCAGCGACTTGCCGCGGCAAACGATTCCGAAACAGAAGCGATTTTGGAATCCCAGCAATACCTTGCCCGGTCGGTAACCGCCATTAATCTGGCTGAATTACCCCATTTCGCTGAACTATTTACTCGCTCCATGAAATTCCCGGTACTAAAATAATGAACACAGAATCAGAATCCAATAATAAGAACGATAGAAAAACAACTGAATTTCTGTTTACCTGTCCTCGATGCGGTAAACGATTTTATAAATCTCAAACAGTCGCGTTTCCCTTCTGTTCCAATCAATGCCGCAGAGCGGATTTGAACAAATGGTTAAGCGAAGAATACTCGGTAGAATCCTTTGCGCAGCCGGAGGAAGACGAAGATATTACCGAATAAGCGGTTCAATCTGATATTTTGGGGATTTTCCTTGACAACAACTAAAATCGGGGTATAATAGGGAAAAAAGTATAGGGAACGTCCCGTAGAATACCGTTATACTGGTTTCGCTTGTTTTTTCCGGTTTGCATAACAAACCTAAGTCGTTCTATTTTGCCCGAATCGATAAAACAAAGGAATTTTTGATTCCGAAGGGCGAAATTAAAACGACGTTAAGAGGAAAAATCACGTAGTAATAGTATAAATATCCCACCTAAAATAAAGGAACTTACCATGCACATGGCAGATGCGTTGCTATCCCCGGCGGTCGGCGGAACAATGATTGCGTTTTCCGCTGGATTGATTTCTTATTCAGTCAACACGGTACGAAAAAGCTATTCAGAACGCCGGATTCCTTTGATGGGCGTTTTGGGCGCGTTTATTTTTGCGTCCCAGATGATAAATTTTTCGATTCCCGGTACGGGGTCCAGCGGTCATATAGGGGGCGGACTGCTTTTAGCGGCGTTGCTTGGACCGGCTCCGGCGTTTATGGTTATGGCAAGCGTCTTACTGGTTCAAGCGTTGTTTTTCGCCGACGGCGGATTGCTGGCCTTGGGCTGTAATCTGTTTAACATGGGATTTTTCAGCTGCTTTGTTGCCTATCCGTATGTATTTCGTCCGATTGCGGGAGATGGATCGAAGCCCATTCGGATTTTTATCGCTAGTTGCGTTGCAAGCGTAGTCGGTCTGGAATTAGGAGCGTTTTGCGTTACGTTGGAAACGCTGGTTTCGGGAGTAACGCAGCTGCCGTTCTCCGTTTTTGCCGCCGCGATGCTGCCGATTCACGTTGCAATCGGACTGATTGAAGGAATCGCCACCGGAGCGGTTTTGCTGTTTGTAAAAGGGAATCTGCCTGATTTTAGTACTTTAAAGCTGGAAAGCAAGGCTTTTTCCTTGACTACTATCAGCGGGGTTTTTGGATTGTCGGCGATTGTTATCGGCGGCGGGTTATCGCTGCTGGCTTCAAGCAATCCCGATGGATTGGAATGGTCGATGGAACGGGTTGCCGGCAGTACAGAACTTCAGGCAAACGGTCCGATTTATTCTGTCCTGGATACAATAAGTCAGCGGCTTGCCTTTCTGCCGGATTATTCTATTCCCGGCTCCGAATCGGTTTTCGGAACGTCGGTTTCCGGAATTGTCGGGGCGTTAATCTGTTCGATGTTATTGGTTGGAATCGCTTTGATTCTATGTAAATTCAGACATCATTCACCTGAGGTTTCTGATGAATCTGAATAATTCAATTCAAACCCTGCACGAATTATCGATTCTCAATCAAGACGGGGGGCAGCAATACGCGCCCCTGCCGAAGGTTTTGACTACGATTGTATTTTTGATTATTACTGTATCTTTTGGACGTTACGATTGGCTTGGAACATTGGTTTTTTCGACGATTCCTTTTGCGGCGGCTGTAATTATTTCCGTACGGACAATACAAATGTTCAAGCAAACGTTAGTCGCTTTGCCCTTTGTTTTGTGTACCGGGATTGCTAATTGTTTTTTCGACTTTACGCCGGTAATTATTTTGAATCAGTTTGTAGCTCCCGGCGGCTGGGTGTCGTTGACAGTTCTGATTTTCAAAACCTTAGCCTCCGTCGGAGCGGTATTGCTGCTGGCGAAAACAACCTCAATGACGGATATTACCGCCGCATTAAGTTCGCTGCACGTACCGTGTATTTTGGTTATGCAAATTCAGCTGCTGTTCCGATATTTAATTCTGGTTTTGGAAGAATTACGGATTTCTGTTCAGGCGTATTTTATGCGTGCGGGGCAGAAACGGCTTATTCCCCTGAAAGACTGGGCGAAGATAATCGGCGGGCTGTTAATAAAAAGTCTGGATCGGGCGAACGCAGTCTATTTAGCGATGCAATGCCGACTTTTCGACGCGAGAAATCCGTTGCCCGCTTCCCGCAAGGCGTCTGCTGAACAATGGCTTGCTGCCGTGCTGTGCATGCAATTTTTCCTGTTAATACGGTGTATTCTATGAAAATTGAAATTGAAAATCTAACGATTCAACGCGAGCCGGGAGTCGACGCTTTGACGAATGTTTCCTGCGTTTTTGATTCTCAGCAACATTCCTCCGTCGCTATTTTGGGAGCCAACGGAGCGGGAAAATCGACTTTATTGACAGCAATTGTCGGACTATGCCCCATCGCGTCCGGCAAGATTATTGTAGACGGAATCGAGCTGAAACCGTACAACGTTGGGGGAATTCGTCGAAAAATCGGCATCCTGTTTCAGGATTCCGATAATCAGCTGTTTTCTCAATTCGTTCGAGAGGATATAGCCTTCGGACCGAGTAATTTGCATTTATCGCCAGAGGAAATTCAAGCGCGAACGACCGCCGCAATGGAACAAATGAATATATCGGATTTGGCGAACAGAAGTATAACGCGCTTATCGGGAGGCGAGAAGCGGCGTACCGCCTTGGCGGGGATTCTTGCCATGAATCCAGAGGCGATTTTATTTGACGAACCGACGTCTATGCTTGATCCGCGTGGAAGCCGGGAATTAGCGGATATTATCAACCGTTTACCCGCATTGAAAATAATCGCCTCGCACGATTTGAATTGGATTGAGAAAACCTGTTCAGAATGTATTGTTTTATATCATGGACAGATTTATTCTATCGGCAGTACGGCGGATATTCTGCGCAACCACGAATTACTTCTTCAAATCGGATTAGCCTAAAAGCAACAAAAACCGCAAGGGGAACTACCGATTAACCTTGCGGTTTGCTTTTTCTTCGTGTTTGATTGGTCTTGCGGTTTGATTTTACCAATTAGGCGAATTATCCTCTCGAACAATCGGTCCGGCGTCTGATTCAATCATCCAGTTATTACCGTGATTATCAAAGAAAATATTATTGAAAAACTTTCCTTCACCTTTTTGATTCACCATAACGCCGCCTTCGCGATTATGATGAACGCTGCAGTCGATAAAAGACGGAATAGCTTTATCAGCAATAAATACTCCCGGTAACAGACACATAAAAACTTCGCAGTTGCTAAACCTTCCCAAGGAGTTCAGAACACACATAATTCCGTTGGATTTACTATGATGGATTACGCACTCGTTAAACGTCGGATCGCTGCTGTCGGAAACGGTAATCGCCGCGCCCATTGTCCGATAGACTTCGCAACTGTCGTATTGTCCATTACTGGATTTATGCGCCCAGATTCCGATAAAATCTCCATCATGTATCGTACAGGCGATAAAATGCGGACTGCTGCCAATACTCATCACCTGAGCATTTCCGTTATCGTGAATATCGCAATGCTCGAATCGACCGTAACTGTTACTCCAAACGCAGACTCCATGTTCTTGATTATGGTGCATTAAACACTCTTCGCAAACGCAATCGCTGTTATTTTTGATTTCAAAGCCGGTCAAGGCGTTGGAATGAAAAATACAATTTTTGAATCTTCCAAAACTGTTTTCGTAAACGTACGCGCCGATATTTTCACCGTGATGAAATTCGGATTTTATCACCTTAACCGCAGATCGCTCGCCGACCG
>CAYZMZ010000263.1:1094-5326 GCA_964479655.1 uncultured Planctomycetaceae bacterium | reverse complement strand
CTCTATCTCGATCTTTATCTCGCGGCTGCTTGTCTAACTCGTCTTTTTTACTGCGTTTATCCTTCTTCAATTTGCGATCTTTTTTCTCCGTAACTTCGGGTTCGGACTGCGGTTCTAATTTTTCCTGAACCGCGGCTGGCTTGGCTTTATTTTCTTTGCGCGGCGCAACATTCTGCTGTTTTTGCTGCTCTTGCTGTTTTTCCTTCAAATAGAGTTGCGAGAATTGAGGAATTTCTTCGTCGTCAAAATCGTCTGCGTCCGTAACAGCAACGGCGGGTTGAGAAGCCGGAGCCGTCTGAACAACGGTTGAATCGGCAACAGCCGCTTCTTCCTGCTGAGCAACCGGAGAGTTTTGAACCGTTTCAACTTCCGCCGCAATTTCAGATTCAGGCGAAATTACAGAATCCGACGAGGGGTTGCTAGCCCGCTGAGCGATTCCTAATTCGTCGGCAATATCCAAATCGCTGGCCAAGCGATCCCAATCGGAGTATTTTTCTTCGGGAGCCTGAATCGCCAAGGCTGGTAAATCTGAACTAGATTCCTCTACGGGAACGGGATTGCTTTCTGCTGACTTGGTTTGTTCAACTTCAGATTGAGTTTGTGTGATACCGAATCCCATCGCTTTCTTGAGGGATTCCCAATGACCGGATTTTCTAAGTGACATGTATTGTTTTCCATACGTTAAAATGTGTCAGTTGTCAGCCGGGCCGACAACCTTTGATATATATTGAGGCAGAAAATAAATTGAATCGTTTTCAAAGCGAACAATTCATTTCTGAAATCCTTTCAAATTATTTTCTGATTACCGTCTTGTAATTTTTCGTTTTCTATAATATAATCGATTTTTTAATTTTTGAATAGGGAGATTAAGGGCTATGAGCCAAAAAAATTCACCGCAAAGCACAAATTTCTCAAATTTATCGGGGCAAATTGCCCTGATCACCGGTTCTACGTCCGGAATTGGACTGGCAATCGCCCAAAAATTTTTACTGTCAGGCGCATTTGTCATAACTACAGGACGATCAAAATCCCCGCTTTTATTCCAACAGATGATTCTTGACAATCCCTCTCTACAGGGCAATCACCTGCATATTAGTTCAGATATATCCAATATATCAGACTTAAAACAGCTAGCTGATTCCGCCTGGAATCGTAACCAAAGAATCGATATTTTGGTCAATTGCGCCGGAGCTGACATCCTAACCGGTTCCGCAAAACAACTTTCTTTTCAAGAAAAACTTCATCAATTACTCTCCGTCGACGTCCAAGGCACGGTTTATTTAAGCCGGGAAATAGGCTCAAAAATGAAATCCCAAAATCGGGGCTGTATAATAAACATCGGCTGGGACGGAGCCAGACGGGGCTTGGCGGGGAACAGCGGGGAACTGTTTGCACTGGTCAAAGGAGCAGTAGAATCTTTTTCACTCAGCTTGGCGCAGTCTTTAGCTCCCCACGTTCGCGTAAACGTCATATCTCCCGGCTGGATAGAAACCCAATGGGGAACCCATGCCCCGGAACAATGGCAAGAAAAAATTAAGCGGCAAACGTTACTTCATCGATGGGGAACACCCGACGAAATAGCCTCTGCCGCTTTGTTTTTAGCCTCTCCCGCCGCCAATTTTATCAACGGACATATTATTGACGTCAACGGCGGTTTCGCGGTAAACTAACGCTCACCCTTTTTAAGAGGAAAGGGGGGACAAGGAAAAGATATAAAAAACTTTCTCACCCCCCAAAAAACGGTTTCGTACACTGTGAACAAGAATAAACGGATTATTCTTCGTTGGAGGTTACCTCTCGACCGTTTCGAGTTGCCATCTGACGGTAAACATATTCATCAATATTATCGTTGACAAAATCGGCACTTCCATCGACACGTCCTACGTTTCCGCCGCCGGTATGAGAACTGCCAAAGGGCAGATGATTAAAGGGTGTATTGGCATCAGGTTTTACATTCAACTCGTAATCTTTAATGACTTTGCATTGATACATGCAGCCATCTTGATCTGCGCCGACAAACCAAGCTCGCATATAATACGGGAACTGGTTAAAATCGCAACCGGTGCCGGTAATTTCCTTAACCTTGGGCGTAGGAACTTCGCCAAACATATACGTGTTGCTGGTACCATCGCTGACTTGACTGAGACGAATTTCTTTACCCCAGGAAAAAACGCCGTTATCCGGAATACTGCCGCGAGTCGTGTTTGTATAAACACAGCTTGCTTCAGTAGTGGCCGTATACGTATTGGGGTCTTCTGTCTTCTTGTTATTTACAATGTCAGAGGTCCAATAAACGCCAGCAAATCCTTGATAGTTTGACATCGGACCGTAAAGTTCCAAATCCGTTGCATCGGGATTAGAATAATCCTCGTTAAACGAAGGACAATTAAACGTGGCCAATTTTTGTCTGCATAAAGCATAGGCCGCCTTAACGTTAGTCTCTGTACTGCTTGTTGTGCCGCCAGTTTTACTGGAATGACCTTTCTCCAGGTACCAGTAAGCACTGTATTTGAAATCGATAGTATCAAACAACACGGCATTTTCCAGATAGGGTAACAGCCATACCAATTCGCTGAACCCTTCCATACCAGGCTGAGTCGGTTTAGTACCCTTGTAACCAGCCGGATCTGAAACAGAATAGTAATTACTATCCGTTCCAGCAGGAAGACGATCTTTATGATCTCCCGCGAAACTGTTTACCGCCAACCCCAATTGCTTGAGTTTGTTGATACACTGCATACGTCGTGCGGATTCTCGCGCTGATTGAACTGCCGGAAGCAGCAACCCTACCAAAGTTCCGATAATAGCAATTACTACCAACAGTTCTACCAACGTAAAACCGCGACGAAACGTTTCAGCCGAAATAGGTCTAAAATTAAGATGCATAGCAATGTCCTTTGTGTATTGAATAAGTTCACCGAAAAAAGGAAAAACAACTTTCCAAAAAGACGGTCAAACCTAAATTTACTCTCCACTTGCCCTAAGTACTTCTATTATACCATATTTTTTATCCGGGTGAATACCCAAACTATTGCATTTTAAATAAAAAAAAGAAATATTTATTATTTCATAAGTAAAAATAGGAGAAATGCAATAAATAGACAAAAAATAAATCTAAATTCAAAAAACCGACGTAAAAAAATTACGCGTGCAACCAAAACCGATATATTTTTGTATTTTATGGTCAAGATAAAAAACCCTTCAGACCGGCAACGGCGAGCAATATGGTAAGCCCGTATATCCAAGAGAGCAACCTGGAGCGCCAACGCTAAAGTCAAATTTCCTGCCTTGAAACAGCGGTGTAACTTGCGTGCTATTGTTGGGTCTTTGTTACAGGTGCCGATACGAGCCTATTAACGGCTCACCAATTAATCTCACCGCAGCCAGACCTTGAAGGGTATTGAGTTCTCACTCAACTAATTGTATTCTACACGACAATTTAATTAATTGCAAGTCGGCATAGATACTTTTTCTCACATTTTTCCAAAAAAACTTTTAAATCACAGTAATCAGAGTATAAAGTAATCAGATCATAGTATTTTTTAATCTTAACGCGTTTAAAACAACGCATATACTGGATAAACTCATTCCAGCCGCCGCCAGCATGGGAGATAACGTCCAACCCCAAACAGGATAGAAAATTCCCATAGCTACCGGAATCCCTATAATATTATAGATAAATGCCCAGAATAAATTCTCCTTTATATTGATTACCACCGCACTGGATAGCCGAATAGCCGTATCAACAGCACGCAAATCACCCGTCTGAATTACCACCTGCGCCGATTCTCTGGCAATATCGGTACCCGTTCCGATGGCAATACCGATATTGGCTTGAACTAACGCAACGGCATCGTTGACGCCATCTCCTACCATGGCGACGTAATTGCCTTGCTGTTGTAAATTGGCAATCGCCTTCGCCTTTTGTTCGGGCAAAACATCCGCTAAAACCGAATCAATTCCGACCTGTTTTGCAATTGAATCTGCCGTCTGAATATTATCGCCGGTAAGCAGAATCACGGTTCTACCGCTTTGTTTGAGCATTTCAACCGCTTGAGGACTTCCGATTTTTACGCAGTCCGCGACCGCAATAATACCAACCAGTTCCCCATTTGCCGCAATTAATAAGGACGTATTCCCCAATTCGGCACATTCTTTTACCAGTTGGTCTGCGGAATCAGGAAGAATCACGTTATTATTCTGCATAAATCGACGATTTCCGACTGTCCAGT
>CAYZMZ010000263.1:0-1084 GCA_964479655.1 uncultured Planctomycetaceae bacterium | reverse complement strand
AGCAATCACCTTGGATACCTTGTCCGGGAATCGACTGAAAATTTACCGGGTGCATCAATAATAAATGTCTTTCCGCAGCCTTATCCAAAATCGCCGCAGCAATCGGATGTTCGCTTCTGGATTCCAGACTGGCAACCGCCGCCAATAATTCATTTTCCGAAAATCGAAACGAATATACCGCTCCAACAGACGGTTTTCCCTGCGTAATTGTCCCGGTTTTATCAAAAACTACAGTATTGACTTTTTGCAAATTTTCCAATGCCGAGGCAGATTTAAACAAAATACCCTTCCGTGCCGCCCATCCCGTTCCAACCATAATAGCCGTCGGCGTTGCCAATCCCAAGGCGCAGGGACAGGAAATTACCAAAACCGAAATCGCGCAGGTTAGCGAAAATTCCAACGTCTGACCCGCAATCAACCAGCCGACAAAGGTTAGCAACGACAAAATCAAAACCGTCGGAACAAAAATCTTACAAACGGCGTCCGCGATTCTAGACAACGGAGCCTTGCCCGCTGCCGTCGATTCCATCAGACGAACAATCTGCCAAATAGTTGTATCCGTCCCTACCCGTTGAGCGATAATACGAATCGTTCCGCTTTGATTCATCGTTCCTGCAAACACGTCATCGGACGCTGTTTTATCTATCGGCATCGATTCTCCCGTTAAAGACGACTGATCGACGCTTGTATCGCCGTCCAAAACCGTACCGTCGGTTGGAATTAACTCACCCGGCTTTACAATCAGGCAATCACCTTTTTTTATTTCCGCGACAGGAATATCAATACATTCGCCATTTTGTTCTCGATGAGCCGTTGGAGGAATTAATTCCAACAGCGATTCCAAAGCCGATGTTGTTTTCCGTTTGACATTCGATTCCAAATATCGCCCCAAAGCGACGATCGTTAAAATCATCGCGGCGGATTCAAAGTAAAACCCGTGAAATATTCTCGATTCTGCCGGATGCAATAACAATATCAGCGTCGTAAAAAGCGAATATATTATAGACGCCGTTGCTCCCAACGCGATTAAAGTATCCATATTGGGATTTTTTGCCCATAAAGCGCGAAATCCGCTGGTAAAAAA
>CAYZMZ010000262.1:4719-5326 GCA_964479655.1 uncultured Planctomycetaceae bacterium | reverse complement strand
GTTCTCTGACTTGAACGGGGGTACTTGCGTGCATCGGTGATAAAATGTAACTTGGACTAATACAGTTCACGTTAATATTGTACTGTCCCCATTCGGCGGCCAGCATTCGGGTCATTTCTACCACTCCGCCTTTAGACGCATTGTACGAGGCGTTGCAATTGGCGATTCGGGCCGACATGCTGGCGGTATTGATGATTTTACCGCCGTTGGGCTTGGCGTCTTTTTTGTTCTGTTCGATGAACTTGCGGGCGGCGGCAGTACAGCATAGCCATGCGCCGGACAAATTTACACCGATGACTTTTTCCCACGCTTTCTGCGGATAGTTTTCATCCGGTCCCAAAATTCCGATGCCGGCGTTGTTGACCACAATATCCAATCGTCCGAAGGTTTCGACAACTTTATCTGCCATCGCTTCAACCTGGTCTTTGTTGGTAACATCGCAATGGATAAAGAGACTTTTAACGCCCAGTTGTTTGAGTTCTTCAGCCGTTTTGGTTCCCGTTCTGTCGTCAATATCGACAACAGCAACATTTGCCCCGGCTTTGGCTAACGCGACCGCGTAAGCACGCCCAATTCCAACGCTGGCTCCGGTTACCCAAGCGGATTT
>CAYZMZ010000262.1:0-4709 GCA_964479655.1 uncultured Planctomycetaceae bacterium | reverse complement strand
GGATTTGCCGGATAAATCAAACATGTTTTTCATAATAGTACCATTAAAGGGAAAAAGGAAAGGTAATCATAAAATCAGGACAAAAACAGTTCTTTGCCCGGACGACGTAATAAATCACCTACCTCGGGCATTAAGCCGTAAGCGTAGGCAAGAATTTTTATAGGGTGAACACATGGTTTGGTGGAACGATGCTCCATGGCAATTCGGCAGCTGGAACATTCTGTCGTAGACGCCTGAATGGTTGGATTGCGCAGCTTGGCCATCAAAGACATTCCAATTTTCAACGAATTGTAATAGTTTTTGGACTGCATGCCGTATATTCCCGCCATTCCGCAGCAACCCGCCTCGATAACCTCTACATGCAATTCGGGAATCAGCCGGAGAAGGTTGACTCCCGGATAGCCGATATTTAACGCTCTAAGTCGGCACGGAGCGTGATAGCCCAGGGAAAAATTAATCGGCTGAAATTTAATATTCAATTCACCGCTTTGGTGCATCTTCATTAAATACTGATTCAAGTCGTAAATATTCTCGGATACCAGCAACGAATCCTCGTCGTTGTCCAGTAAAAACGGGTATTCTTTTTTAATACAAAAGACATCGGCCGGTTCGCAGGAAACAATATCGCATCCTTCCCGAATTGCGTCTGCCATAATATTAACGTTATGCCGGGCAACGCGGGCGGCTTCGTCCATCATACCCATAGTTAAGGCGGAAACGCCAGACGTTTTTTGATTCGGAACCAGTACTACCTGAACGTTGTTGACTTCCAGAACTTGAATCGCGGCTTTAGCCAAGGCGGTATCGTGATAATTGGCAAAGGCGTTGACAAATAGCATGACTTTTCGCTGAACAGGTGCTCCGGGAGACAAATTAGCAAGCGGCGTTTCTGTATAGGGATAACGCGTTCCGAACTCGTCCAGAAAACTGCGGAATGGAATCGGCGGGACTTTACGAGCGGCGGAAATACCAAACATCTTTTCGATTAATTTTCGTCCCCAACCTGAATGGAGGAGCATCAAGGCGGCTGGACGAAATCGGATTGCCCATCGGCTTAAACGATCAAAATGACCTAACAGCTGTTCGGAAAAACTCAGTCCCATGGCAGAGACGTACGCTCCGCGTGCCTGAAGAATCATTTGGGCAACCGGGGCGTGAACCGGACATTCGACCTGACAGCTGCGGCAATTCAAACAGCCGTCTAGTATGTTTTTTACCTGCGGAGAAATCAATTCTTTTAATTCCAACTGACGCAACACCAGGCCGCGAACCAGGTTGGATTTTGCACGCGGTGACATTTCTTCCTGCGGTTCCAGACGAAACATGGGGCAGGCTCTGGTTTGAGTTGTTTGCTGACGGCAAGATCCGCAACCGGTACAAATCAAACTGTCTTGCGCCACACTTTCTTGATGCCAATCCAGCTGAAGAACGGTTAAATCCTGTAAGGGAGTATCCTCGGAGGACGAATCCCCTCCCGAAGCCCCCGCTGAGGTACCAGTCTCCGATTCAAAGCGGGAATCGGAGAGTTGATTAGCGTTGATTTTGCTTTCAGAACATACTAAATCTTCACGAATATACGGAAAAGCATGGGAAATATCGGGGGCGATTATTTTTCCCGGCTGCAAAATATTATGCGGATCGAAGGCTTGTTTAATCGCGCGATAAACCTCGTAATATTCAGGACTTTGTTGTTTCAGATACGTCAGACGGCTTAACCCGGTACCGTGTTCCCGTCCCAAATAACCTCCGAAAGACCACGCTAATTCGTAGTATTTTTGGGCGAATGATTCCAGCTTGAGTCGTTCTTCGGCGTTGCGCAAATTTAACAACGGGTGTAAATGCATCTGACCCTGCGGGGCATGGCAATAAATGGACGAACTAATTCCCTCTGACTGCATCAATAATAATAATTTAGCCAGAAATTCTTCCAGGCGTTGCGGATCGACGGTAACATCGTCTATATATGAAACCGGGCGAACGTAATCGCTTCCTGAACTGATCGGCTGAATACTGCTTTGCAAGCGGGTAAAAATCTGCACTTCGTCTTCATCTTCAGCAACATTTTCAGCGAAAGCCAATCCTTTGTACAGGCATAAATGTTCGTTAATCGTTCTGAATTGTTCATGGACGGTAACTTTATTATCACCGGAACAAAATATTAGTAACGCCGCCTCTGCCTCGGGGGGAACCAGCAAATCTATTCTCGGATCCTGTTCGGAGGCTAGATGTAAATGGCGTCTGTCCATTAAATCGCAGGAATCGACCGACAGATGAATGGCTTCCTTGGCGGCAAGAGCGGCCTTGCGAATCGAATCAAAAAAGAATAGTATTGCGCTGCGAACAGGAGGAATGGTTTGAAGGCGGAGAGAAAACTCGTTGAAAATAGCCAACGTGCCCTCCGAACCGGCTAACAATCGAAGATAATCTATTTTGCCCTCACGCAACGCGCTGAGATTATATCCGGCATGATGTATCGAACTTTTATCGGGGGTTGCATTGATTAATCGAGCGTATTTTTCGTATACCTGTTTCAATCGTTGGGTCAGTTCGTAAACAGGCGAATCTTTTGCGGCGGTAAACGCGCTGCTGTCGTCAAATTGAACCAGGGACGAATCTGCCAAAACCGCTTTGATGGATAATAATCGACTGGCAGGGGCACCGAATTTTAACCAGTCGCTGCCTGCGGAATTGATGGCTATCTGACCGCCAATTGTAGAAGAGGATTGATTTCCTCCGTTGGGACCGAAAAACAGACCAAACGGCCGCATGCCCGCGTTAAGCCGCTCTCGAACAATCCCCGCCTGAACCCGAACGACGTTGCCTTGAGCTTGAAATATGCGGCGCATAAAGCGGGAAAAATCCAGAACGATTCCTTGTCCTAACGATTCTCCCGATAACGACGTACCCGCTCCACGGGCATGGATTCCCAGATTGTGCTCTGCGGCGTATTTAACCGTTTGAACAACATCTCTCCAATGACGCGGACAGACTACTGCCATCGGACGCATTTGATGAATGCTTCCGTCTGTAGAGTACAGCAGCGTTGAAGGATTATCGCATTCTACCGTTCCTTCAATGCAGCCGCGTAAGTCGTCTTGTATTCGTTCGCGTTGGCTATCCATTAATTGGGGCTATCCATTAAATTATATGTTGTTTTTTGAAAAATATCTCCGAGAAACGCAGTACGCCTCGGGACTTTTCCGTTATATTCGCTTTTCTGTATTGTATTATATACGACGAAAACTATAGCAATTTTACGATTTTAACGCAAGAACAATATTAGTTGTTTAGGGCGGTTATAAAATTCAATGGCGAAGGTTGGAGAAATTCAAACGTCCTAAAAAAATACCGCCCTTGCGTAATTACACAGTATCCGATATTTTAACGAAACTGTCAAGTACCCAATAGCAAGAAAAAACATAAATTTTTTTATATAATTTCTTGAACTGCTAATTGTAATCTGTCTAAAATAGCTGTTAAATATATACCGTACAGAAAAAATTTGACTTGCGTTTTTTTCTTTTTGGGGGCAAGTCGATAAAATTTGTTTTTGGTTTTGTTATGATACCTTGAAATATTCTATCTATTTGTTATAATGGGCGTAATTTATGGATTGTTTCCGTAAAGTCGCAGTTTTTTCTGGTTGAAAAATCGAGTTCTTTATTCGGAATCGCTATTTTCAGAAAAAATCGGCAGAAAAGTGTATGTCGTTACACTTGTTTTACTCCATTGAGCCGTTTTTTGGCGGTCAACCCAACCCCTTTTATACCACTGATTGCTTTTGAAAGCTTTCCTGTGGAAGCTTTGCGAATCAGCCGTATTGCTTGCAATGATTATAACTTGTTGTTTTAATCGTAGAGCGAGCAAAGCGGTAAGAGCTTTGTTTTCCGAGGAAATTCAGGCAATCGCATAAAATCATGCCCAAACGAACAGACCTTAAAAAGATATGTATCATTGGTGCCGGTCCGATTATTATCGGTCAGGCTTGTGAATTTGATTATTCCGGCGTTCAAGCCTGTAAAGCGTTAAAAGAAGAAGGGTACGAGGTTGTTCTGGTGAACTCCAATCCAGCAACAATTATGACAGACCCGGTCATGGCAGACCACACCTACATAGAGCCGCTAACCCCCGAAATGTTAGCGGCTATTTTGCGTAAAGAACGCCCCGATGCGATTCTTCCCACCTTGGGCGGTCAAACGGGATTGAATTTGGCGTTTAAGGTCGCTGAAATGGGCGTTTTGGAAGAATTGGGTATCGAAATGCTCGGTGCCAACGCCGAGGTAATTCATCATGCCGAAGACCGCGAGGATTTCCGTACTACCGTTGCCAACGCGGGAGTCGATTTACCGCGTTCGGGATTAGCTAAAAATATGGAGGAAGCCGTTGCGGCTTTGGAAACCGTCGGATTGCCCTGTATCATTCGTCCGGCGTTTACGTTGGGCGGAACGGGCGGCGGCGTTGCCTATAATCGGGAAGAATTTATGTCTATCGCCAAAGGCGGTTTGGATGCCTCGATGGTTCACGAAATTCTTATTGAGGAATCGTTGTTGGGTTGGAAAGAGCTTGAAATGGAACTCATGCGGGACAGAGTGGGGAACTGCCTGGTCGTCTGCTCGATAGAAAATCAAGACCCGATGGGCGTTCATACGGGCGACTCGATTACCGTTGCACCTGCACAAACGCTCAGTGATCGTGACTATCAAGCGATG
>CAYZMZ010000261.1:0-5348 GCA_964479655.1 uncultured Planctomycetaceae bacterium | reverse complement strand
GCAAACGTATTTCCGATAGCCGCATCGACAGGAATCTGAATAATACCGTCGATATCGTATTCTACCGGGTCTTCTGTTGTCATCAGTTTTTCTTCGATGGTATTTAATTCGTTCAACGCCGCGTACAGGGTCGTCGTTTTACCAGAACCTGTCGGACCGGTAACCAAAACAATACCGTTGGGCAGTCGGATTAACTTGCGAAATTCCAGTAAAATACCGGGATCCATACCGACGTTATCCAGATCCAAAAGAATAACAGACCGGTCCAAAATTCGCATAACCGTACTTTCGCCGAACATAGTCGGTAAAATACTAACACGCAAATCGACGGGATGCCCGCCGACGGTAAGTTCAATACGTCCGTCTTGGGGTAAACGCCGCTCGGCAATATCCAAATTCGCCATAACCTTGATTCGGGTGGTTAAAGCCATCGCCAGGTGTTTCGGTGGAGGTACCATTTCGTACAGTGCGCCATCGGCACGAACCCGGATTTTGAACTCGTCTTCAAAGGGTTCAAAATGAATATCAGACGCTCTATCTCGAATCGCCATCAACAAAACCATGTTAAGCAGTTTGCGAACCGGGGCGGATTCTGCCATCGCTTCCAAGCCCGTTAAATCCAAGGCGGCGTCATCAATGTTGGATATTTTCATCGCCTCATTGAGTTCGTCGTCCTGCTTAATATCTTCCAGCAACTGCTCCATGGATTCTGATGCGGCTGCGGCATAGTACTTGGTAAGCGCCTTGTTGATTTCCGTTTCAGACGCAACAGCAGGCTTGATTTGATAGCCCAGCAATCCGCGCAATTCATCGATAACCTGCAGCTTTTGCGGCTCTGCCATGATCAGGGTTAAAACCCCGTCGGTCAAATCAAACGGTACAATTTTGTATACGTCTGCCATAGTAGGCGTAATAATACCGATTACCTCCGGCTTGATAGTTGCGTCTGCCAAGGTAATCGCCTGAACGTTTAGATGCTCCGCCAAGGCGAGTACCAGCTGATCGTCGGTAATCAAACCTAACGTGATAGCCAGCTGACCGATTAACTCGTTATGATGCTCTTTCTGTTCGTCCAGAAGAATTTGCAGTTGTTCTTCGGTAATAAATCCCAGGTCAACCATGACCTGACCAATACGTCGAATAGCCATTTTTTAATCCTTAATTGTCACTGGGTGCTTCGTCCATTAAACCCCGTTCAGAGCGGGCAATACGTTCAACTAAATCTTCAGGTCTGTTGGCCTTGAGAATAGCCTCTGATTTTTCGACAACGCCATCTCGCCATAAACGATATAAATGGTCGTCCAGCAATTGCATTCCGCGCTTAGCTCCTGTCTGCATAACAGAGGTAATACGGAAGAGTTTATTTTCACGAATCAGGTTGGCTGTAGCCGGGTCAACAACGAGCATTTCGTAAGCTGCAACTCGCCCGCCGCCGATACGTGGCAGCAAACTTTGGCATAAAATTCCCAAAATAGACGACGCCAGCTGAGTTCGGATTTGATCCTGCTGCGTCGTCGGGAACACGTCGATAATACGGCTGATGGTACTCGGCGCGCTGGAGGTGTGCAAGGTACCGAAAACGATGTGCCCCGTTTCGGCTGCCGTAATAGCGGTTTCAATGGTTTCCAAATCTCGCATTTCACCGACCAGAATAACGTCCGGGTCTTGTCGTAAAGCACGTCTGATTGCTTCGGCAAACGAGGGAACGTCTACCCCGATTTCGCGCTGGTTGATAGTACATTTTATATGTTCGTGATAGAACTCGATAGGGTCTTCGATGGTAATAATATGTCTATCTACTGTTTCGTTCAGGTGTTTGACCATCGCGGCCATTGTCGTCGTTTTACCGGAACCGGTAGGTCCCGTAACCAGAATCAATCCACGCGGACGAACGATTAATTCTGAAATAACCGGCGGCGTATTTAAGTCTTTAAAAGACATCAACTTAACCGGAATTTGACGCAGTACCATGGCAACCATACCACGCTGTTTAAAAACAGAAACACGGAATCGCGCCTGGTCGCCAAAGGAAAAGCCGAAGTCAGTACCGCCGACTTCCTGCAATTCCTGCTGGCATCGTTCAGGGGTAATACTTTTCATCAAAGCGACGGTATCGTCCGGCTCCAAGACCTTGGTTTCCAGCCGAATTAATGACCCGTGTAAACGTACAACCGGCGGCTGTCCTACTGTAATGTGCAAGTCGGAAACGCCTTTGTTGACAACGGTCTGTAAAAGTTTATCTATTAATACTGCCATAATTTAATTCTTTCGGTAAATTCTTTCTCGATAAAAGGTAAAATATTATTTTTCTGATGGTAAGGACTATTCTTACAATAGTAAGAACTATTCTTCGGTAAGTTTAGCCACTCTCATAACTTCGTCAATGGTCGTAATCCCCTTAAAGGCTTTTTTAATTCCGTCCCAATAAAGAGTACTCATTCCCTCTTGAATGGCGGCGGTACGAATCGCGCCGGTTGTAGCGGCGGCAAAAGTCAACTCTCGGATTTTACTGGACATTTTCATCATTTCGTAAATTCCCAGTCGTCCGCGGAATCCCTTCATACCACAGTTCGGACAGCCTTTTCCGTGCATAAATGTAGCCGAGGTTACGCGCTCTTCGGTCGGATTTAATCCAGCCGCTTCCATTGAAGCGGGTGAAGGCGTATACGGAGCTTTGCATTTCGGACAGACTTTACGAACCAGTCGCTGCGCCATAATCGCGATAACAGACGACGCGATTAGATAGTACGGAACCTTCATATCTGCCAAACGGGTAATAGCCGAGGGCGCGTCGTTGGTATGCAAGGTACTGAATACCAAGTGCC
Organism: uncultured Planctomycetaceae bacterium; assembly: GCA_964479655.1. Lineage (GTDB taxonomy): Bacteria > Planctomycetota > Planctomycetia > Pirellulales > Thermoguttaceae > RUG11551. Next base: position 2,523 of record CAYZMZ010000261.1, on the reverse strand, counting down.
CCGTCAAAGACGCTTGGACACCCATCTGGGCGGTTTCCAAATCTCGCATTTCCCCGACCAGAATTACGTTGGGTGCCTGTCGCAACATGGATCGAATAACCCGGGCAAAATCCAGTCCGATTTCGTGCTTGATTTCTACCTGATTTATACCGGATAGGTAGTATTCTACCGGGTCTTCAGCGGTAATAATTTTTCTGTCAGGCGTATTTAACTCGTTCAACGCCGCATACAGCGAGGTGGTTTTGCCCGAACCTGTAGGCCCGGTAACCAGTACAATTCCGTTGGGGCGTCTGATTAAAGTTTGAAGTGTGTTGTAATCTTCCTCAACAAATCCCAACTGCCGCAAGCCGACTTTAATAGAATCCTTGTCCAAAATACGCATGACAACCGATTGTCCGTGGTTGGTTGGAATAACGCTGACACGCAAATCCAACTCTTTCTCGCCCAAGGTTACTTTAATTCGTCCGTCTTGAGTTCGACGCCGCTCGGCAATATCCAGTTTGGACAGAATTTTAATACGGGACAGAATCGCACCCAACATACGCCGGGGCGGAGATTGCCGTTCTACCAGCACGCCGTCGATTCGGTACCTGATGCGAACGCGGTCTTCAAACGGTTCAACATGAATATCAGACGCGCGCGATTGAACGGCTTCGGAAATAATAAGCTGAACCAATCGAACAACCGGCGAGTTGGGGTCGTCGGGACGCCCGCCGCTGCCGTCGTCGTCTTCGTCGGCTTCGGTAAAATCAATTTGTGTATCGGTAAACTCTTGAAGCATGGCGTCGGCTGATTCCCCGACGTTTTGACCGTAATGCCGATTAATCGCTTCTAAAATCGCTTCGCGAGAAGAAAGTACGACTTTTATACGCCGCTGCAAGATAAACTGAAGTTTATCCATCATTTCAAAATCTTCCGGATTGGAGCAGACAATAGTCAGCGAGCTTTCATCTGTCGCCAAGGGGATGATTACGTTTTCGCGTGCGACCGATTCCTGAACCATTTCGATTACGTTGGCAGGAATATTTACGTCTTCCAAATGAATATAGTCGTAGCCGAGAGAATCAGCTAATACTTTCATAACATCGGAGCTTTTAGCGTATCCGAGTTTAATAATAGCGTCTTGAATTGCAACGCGATCTTGCTGAGAAACACTAATTGCTTCGTTTAACTGATCTGGGCTTACAATTCCTTTTTTAACTAACAGTTCCGTAAAACTAACAGTTCGTTTTGCCATAATTTCCTATAAAGGTGAAAATAGATGAACAGGACAAATTCACAATTTATCTTTTATCTATTCTACCTAACTATCGAATGGTTTGCAAGAGCGAATAAAAAAATTTTTGCAAAAAAAGCAAAAAATCGTTAAAATCATCGATATATCCCCTTTTTTTGATAATATTGCTATTGGAAAAATCTGTAAAAAAAGTATAATACGTCAAGAAATTAAATTGAAGTTGATAAAATTTAATGATAAGTTTTTTTGTGCATATTATTTTTTGGAGATTGCTTTATGTCCTTAACCGTTGTTGGAACCGTCGCTTACGATAGTATTGAAACCCCTACAGATAAACGAGACCGTATTATGGGCGGTTCAGCTTCGTATTTTTCGATTGCTGCCAACTTTTTTACGGATGTCAGCCTGCTGGCTGTTGTAGGCGGAGACATGAAGCAAAAAAATCTCGATGAATTTGCCAAGCGCAATATTGATTGTTCGGGTCTGGAAATTCGTCCGAATGAAAAATCCTTCTTTTGGGCAGGAAAATATCTGACCAATATGAACGATCGGGAAACGCTGGATACGCAATTAAACGTTTTGGCGGATTTCAAGCCCGTTTTATCCGAAACCACAAAAAAGAGTCCGTATCTGTTTTTGGCAAACGGTTCCTGCGATTTACAGTTGAACGTTCTGAATCAATGGCAGGGCAACGGCTTGGCTGTCGCCGATACAATGAATCTATGGATTAACATTCAACGAGATTTGCTCAATGAATTACTCACAAAAATCAACGGATTGGTTCTCAACGATTCCGAAGCGATGCTTTTGACAGGGGAATCGAATATAATCAAGGCCGCCCATCAGGTACTGGACATGGGACCGAAATTCGTTGTTGTAAAAAAAGGAGAACACGGCGTTTTATTTGTTTCTCGCCGAGAAACCTACGCCTTACCCGCCTGGCCGCTGGAAAATGTAATCGATCCAACCGGGGCAGGAGATTCCTTTGCCGGGGCTATGATGGGTTACCTGGCTTCACAAAATAAGTTTGATTCGCAGACCATTAAATTGGCGTTGGCTTACGCGACGGTTGTCGCTTCCTTCACCTGCGAAGATTTTAGTTGGGATAGACTGTTGGAATTAGACAGAGAAACCATCGATAATCGCTTGGAACAGTTCCGCAATATCGTGAACTTCTAGGCTTGGTATGACCGCTTGATTTTTCAAGTTGACACGTTTCCTTTTATATCAAATGTATATATTTATATTGTATACGTAATTACTGTTTAAGGGAGCGTTTGGGGTGA
>CAYZMZ010000260.1:0-5363 GCA_964479655.1 uncultured Planctomycetaceae bacterium | reverse complement strand
TGATTGCATGATAAATCTCCTCCCTAGAAAATTGAATAAAGCCAAAATTGAATAAAGCCTCGTTTTACCAAACGTTGTCTACGAAAACATGTTAGTTAAATAAGACGCTAGTTTGGAAACGTGCTGGACAGGATTGCCCCGATTCATAATTACATTGTAAATATAATTACGAGTATTGTCAAGATATGTTAGGAAATAATTAAGAAAAATATTGGGTTTGTTATTCAAACCGGAAAAAGTCAAGTGGAATCAGTATAACTTCAATTTGTGCCCAATTTGGGAATGACAATCTCCATAACTCCCAATTTTAGTCCGAAACGGGGCAAGTATCCGCCGCGATTCTATACCTGGGAAAGAATCGCGGTGTTCTACCACACGGAAACACCTACGGCGTTGGGAGCGTTGGCGGGGCGGGTGGTATTCAATAACTGCGGTATTAAGGGCGGCAAATATGCCCCCAACAGAACGATAAACCATCGGTATTCAATATCAACCCCCTATAATTCTTTTTCGCACCTTCCCGCTAAATAAACTCTAAACCGCCTCAAGGTCGGGCGGCGGCTTAGCGGGACGTTTCGGTTAGAAGCCGAAGCCGTCTAATTTCAGTTCTTCCTGCGGCGGCTCGACGAAATCCGCTCTGTCATGCTGCTTTTCGTTGCCTTCAACGTAAATCGCTCTAAACGGTCGGACTGGACAAATGGATTCACACCCGCCGCAACCTACGCAAATATCGGGATTGATATGCGGAATCGTTAAACCGTTTTTGTACGGAACCATGGATACGGCTTGCGTCGGACAATGCTCTGAACACGCCCCGCAACTGTTTTCCTTGACCTTAACTACGCAATTGTCTTCTATAAAAACAACGCGTCCCATTTGCGTTTTATGCTTTTGCTCTATTGTCAGAGGTCGAATCGCGCCGTTAGGACACACGTCGCCGCAAATAGTACAATCGTAATTGCAAAATCCGCGAGAAAATTCCATGTACGGCTGCAAAAATCCCTGTAATCCGTACTGACCAACAGCCGGTTTGAGTACGTGCGCCGGGCATTTGGAAACGCATAAGTGGCAAGATGTGCAGTGATGGTTTAAATGTCCAATACTCATCGCTCCCGGAGGGGCGATAGGAACTTTACGTTCAAAGGGTATGTTTCCCGTTTTGAACATTTCTGGATCGTCGCCTTTGGAAGAATCGACCTGCTCAGCTAGCGCGATTTGTGCGGAACCGAGAGCCGCTCCTGCCGGAGTTAGCGTTGTGATGGTTAAAAGCGTTTCCATAAACTGACGTCGAGAATTATCGGGCTGCGAAGAATCGGTTTTCGATTCTGAATCTAATTCCGATTCCGAATTAGACCCCTGAACAGATGTTGCTCCCTGAACAGAATCTGGCCCCTGAACAGATGCCACCGTCAAAGCGGATTTCATCAAAGCGGATTCGGCTGCCGATTTGGATTCGTCTGAGTTGCTGGACGTCGGGCTTGATTCGTCGGGCGTGGGGGACTTCGACGGAAAAACGCTGAAATGAATCGCGTCTTTTTTGCACGCAGACAGGCAGTCGAAGCAGTCTACACAACGGGAAATATCGATTGTTTTCGACTTGCTGTCTATACAGGACGATTTGCATTTCCCCGCGCACAGACCGCAGCTGATACACTTTGACTGGTCGATTCGTACTCTCGCCGGAGCGATTCGGGCAATAAATCCCAAAAACGTACCTACTGGACAAATGGTATTGCAGTACGTTCTTCCGTTTCGATAGGCAAGAAAGCCGATAATCAGCAAAAAGCCCATTGCTGCCGCGGCGGCCAGGAGAGTTTGTACCATCGCGTTGACGTAGTACATCGGCCACGTTCCAAACTGATATATTCCACACAATGAACAAACATAGACCATCGCGTTATTCGCCGTTTGATATACCGGCTTGAATACGTTGACGGCGATTCGTCCGAATATGCTGTACGGGTCTAGCCAAGCCATGATTCCAATCGGGGTTCCGGCAATCAAGGCAATAAGAAAAATCGGACGAATCCATCGCAAAGCCGGTTTGAAAGTAAACCGGCGTTTTCGATGGATTCGCTGCGCTGTCCAGCTGATAAAATCCTGTAATACGCCCAGCGGACAGATAACAGAACAGTACAATCGCCCCATCAACATGGTTACGGCAATAATTGCCAATAAAACCGCAAGTTGATGCGATTTAAGCGCGGGAATCAGCTGAATTTTCGCCAGCCAAGCGCATTGATCTGGTAAAAATCCCGCGAAATCCACAAAGTAAAACGATAAAATCAAAAATACGATTGAGGCGATTGCTATTCTTATTGGACGCATGATTACATTTTAATCCGTTTGATTGAAGCCGGGGCGGGATTCATCGTTCCAACTTTTAAGGCCTGACCGTTGGCCAGATGGGAAACATCGGATAACGGCATGGAAACGATCTGTCCGAAAAATCGGGTCGCCATTGTATCGACGGCAACGATATCGGTGCCCATAAACAAGGCTTTGGGGGTAACAACGTCGGCTTCAGAACGACCGCGCGGCCCGTTGGATTTCATAACCCGGTAGGCGTCTACGATATTCAAAACAGCCGGATTTTTTATTGTACAAATATCCGCGATGCACTGTTGTAAATCATGGGTATGGAAGAAGCGTCTGTCCCAAACGATTCCCATGTGATTTTTCATACAGATAGTCATACGAGCACCTGAATGAGTTTTCAGTACAGGAACGTTAATCCATACGTCAGAATCGAGAATCGCCTGATGAACCAAGGCGGATTTCATGTTTTTTCCGCGCGGTAACTGAATTTCCCGATAATATCGTTCCTCGTTTGCCGGCATAACGACGGCTCCCAAGGCTTCGGCGGCGTCTTTAATTCCGCTGGTATTATAGCAGCGGCGCCATTCGTCACAGGTATGATCGAACACAGTGATTTCTTTCGCTCCGGCGGCCTGGCAGGCTTTGATAATCGCGGAGATAAGATCGGGATTGGTGTTTCCAGCCAGTTCCGGCGTTTTATCCCAGCCGATATTGGGCTTGATGGTTACCTTCTGACCGGGTTTTACGAATCGCCCGATTCCGCCCATTTGTTTAATCGCGGCATCAAACATCGCAGCCGGCTCTCCGCCCATAACAGCGACTAAATCGTAATTTTTATTGACCGCGCTTTGCGCAAAAACATCGGAAGTGCCTTCTGCTGAAAGCAATCCGGCTCCGGTTACGGCCAACGACTGTAATAACTCTCGGCGGGTTATATTCATGTGTTATTCTCCTGTTGAATAAATGTTTACAGATTGATAAATTTTCAGTGCCGGGATTCCCGTTTCTGCGGAAAGCCGACAAACGTCATCGTATTCTGGTACGATTCGTATTTCGTGATTGATTCCGGTAATTTGTTTGCCTTTAATCGTTCCAAAAGGGGTTTCGATTTCGCAACTCTGACGCGCTAAAATCGTTCTGTCTAAACGCCATTTGCGTACGCCCAGCGTTGTTGTATGAGTGAACAAAACGTTTTCTATAAGCGGAATTTGATTTTCAGTACACAACATCGAAATGGTAACTCCGGGACGCTGTTTTTTCATACTTATCGGCGTTGTCCATACGTCTAACGGCTTGAGTTTCCAAAGCTGTTCTATTGCCTGTCCGATTAATTCCCCGGATAGATTGTCGATATTGGTTTCCAGCTGCCAAACGGAATCGGATTGATTTTGATTTGGACCTTGACCTTGATTGACCGTACTTTCAGCGGTATTACCGATAACCAGACGGAGGATATTCGCCTGTTGGGAAAAATCGCGTGATCCGGCACCGATTCCGATTTTATCGATAGTCATTGAAGGCATGGCAGAAAACTGCTTGACGTAGTATTTTAGCAACCCGGCTCCGGTGGGCGTAGTAAGTTCTGCTTGAATATCGGAACTGAGCAACGGAACGCCGATAAGCAGCCTCGCTGTTGCAGGAGCGGGAACGGAAACCGTCCCGTGGGCGATGGTAATACTGCCGTTGCCGGTTGGAACGGGGGAAGCGTAAATCGCCTCAATCCCTAGCCAGTTTAATCCCGCAACCGCGCCGACAATATCGGCAATAGAATCGGCGGCTCCCACTTCATGAAAATGGACTTCCTCCCGATTACAGCCATGAACCTCGGCTTCCGCTTGAGCAATTAGTTCAAAAATACCTATCGATTGCTGCTTGATGACTGCGGAAAGCGAGCTATCGTTGATCATCTGACGAATATGAGATAAATGCCGATGAACATGTTCATGTTCGACCGTAACAATCGCCTGCAACGCCTGAAAACCGCAACGAATTACGGCTTGAGAATCTATTTTTACAGAATGTATTACAGATTGAACAGCGGTACGAATAACCTCCAGCGGAACGCCTGCGTCGAGCAAGGCTCCTAAGGTCATATCGCCGCTAATACCTGACATGCAGTCGAACCACGCAATTTTCATGTGTATTCAATAAAATATACAGGAATTAAATCTTATATAGGACGCTTTATACGGAAGTGAAAGAATACGATGTTTCCGTTATTTTATTCCTAAACCATCGTTTTTTTGCTCTGTTATATTACCTTTCAGGAACAGGGGCAGGCAAAAAAGACGGAAAGCGGAAAAATCGAACTTCACTGGTGGGGGGGGTACAAACTTAACCGAACATTGCTGTCATTATACCTTTGAACAAAAGAAAAAACAAGTGGTTCAAAAAACTTTTTTTAATCTTTTTTAAGAATTTCTGTTAAATATCGATAAATTCGGGGGTGCAAGCCGTTGAATGGAACTCCTTTTAAGTAAAAGATATACAGGTTCCAGTTGATTTTTTGCGGTTTATACTATGACTACTTGATTTTTTCTATTGACGCCGTTTCAATTCGTCCCCATCGGTAAAAAAAGGGTTCTATGATTCTGGACTAGTCAAATCAAGACGATGGATTTATTCGGAAACATGGATACCGCGAAATCGAATGAAAAATCCTAAAATAGACAAAAACTTGGAGTTGTTTGCGTAAGATAGGAAGAATTGGTAAAGCGTTAAAAGCGGCAAAACGGTCGATGGGAAAAAACTTTAGAAGATTCCATGCTTATCGATTATAAAAAGTAAAAAAAGAAGTAATAAACCCCTTGACAGAATACGTGCAATAGATAAAATTATAGCAATTTGTTTTTCGCATAGATTAAGCTGAAAAAGAAGAGACATCAAAATTAACAAACTTGGTGTTTCTAATTCTAACAGCCCGCATGTATAACATTTATTTTTTAGGAGATTTAGACTCATGAAGTCAACTTGGACGCTTGCCTTACTGGCAACCCTTGGACTGGCGTTTGGTTCGTTTCTTATGGCGGAAGATACTCCCGCTG
>CAYZMZ010000259.1:0-5388 GCA_964479655.1 uncultured Planctomycetaceae bacterium | reverse complement strand
CCCCCGTCCCGGTTACGTCAAAATTTATGGCATTGCCTGAAATATCTACCGGAGATGTAAACGCCGCTGTTCCCGTCGTGCCCGCTCCGGCAATCTCCATAACCGCACCTTCTACCTTAAACATCACAGGAGTTCCAGACGAATTCTGGCTGACGATATTTCCTTGGACGTTGGACAAATTCCAAACGGTACCCGCATCCTGGATAATCGTTGCGGTTTTGCCATCGGCGGCAACCAGTTCTTTCAATTGAATACTGGCAAAGCCAGCCGCGTTAACCGTTGTATCGTCCGTTAAAACAAGCGATGTATTGGGGGAAATAAAGTCTCGCTGGAAATAATCGCCTGTCAGACCCATGTTCCATTTCTGATTCAAGTACGCATTGACCTCCTGAACTTGCTCGGCAGTTAACGCTTCGTTAAAGATAATTACTTCAGAAATTGAACCGTCCCAAGAACGAGAATTGATATTTCTGTCTTTAGCCAGGGTGTTCGCCTGTGCATCTCCAGTGGTAACCAACGACAGCAAGTCCCACTTGCCTTGATTGAGTTTTGCGGACGGAGAAACAATATTCCCATTGAGTGTAATAGAGCCGTTATAAACCTCTGATTTATAATTTGCGAATATCTCCCCGTTACCTCCGCGATGGAAATGATAAGTACTACCATCTCCCAACAGGAACGACTGATTATTGGTTGATCCATCTTTTGCAACCCAAAACACGGTGCGAATATCAGAAATCCGGTTAAAACTGAAACTGCTATTTCCATCGGTACTAAACACAACCGACGGTAAACCCGTGGTCGTATCTGTCTGATACGTAATCCCTGTTGTAGTATTTGCGGTGGCATTATTGTTACTTCCCGATGAATCTGCCCAAGAGGTAATTGCCGAACCGGATGTAACACCCGAAATCGTAGACGCGTCCAGACGCAACTTCATAGAAGAACTGGATAACACTTGCGGTGTGGAAGTCAGATTTAACGTTCCGCCGCCGGAAACGGTTACCACCGCATTGTTAGCCAAATCGGTACCGGCAACCGTCATTGTAGCTCCGCCTTGGGGAAGAAAGAGACTGCTTTCGTTTGTCGACCACGATCCGACCGAAATCGTGCCGACGGTCGCAACTTTCGCGCCGTCGTTCACGTTAAGACGTCCCGCGATGGTTGTTTTGGTCGAATCCAAAACGTTGTTTCCCGTCGAGGAAAACGAAAGGATCGAGTTCGCGGCTACGTTCAAGGAACTGGAATTGTTCAAGGTACCCGCGCCCGCCAATTCCAGCCTACCGGCGGAAACCGTTGTGGTACCGGTGTAAGTATTATTGCCAGAAAGCGTCAGCGTACTGGTACCAACTTTGTTGATACCGATGGTTCCGCCGTTTCCGTTGATAATCGCACCAGAAAAGGTAGAATTTATCGATTTACCTCCGACGTCGTAAATCACCGTCCCCGCCGTATCGTTGCGTAAAGTTCCAGAACCGGTGATGGCTCCCAGAGAAATATGGTTGCTTGATTCTGCCGTTGTGCCTTGAATGCACGCCGCCAGAGTCGCTCCACTGGCGATATTCCAAGTGGCTTTCGCGCTGCCCGAATCAACAGTATAGAGGTACGTATTCGATTCGTTCGCGTTCAGCGTACCGGTAAAACCGGAATTATCACCCAAAAGTTGAAGCGTATAATTCCCCGATCGGTTGATGGTTCCAGCCCCGGTCAGATTACCGTTGAGTCTCATATTTTGATCTGTCCCCATGGCAAAAGCAACCGTTCCCGTTACGGCGATATTGTTCGCAAGCGTACGCGCCCCAGACTGCTGGAACGTCCCGCCTTCCAGAGTGATTTGTCCGTCTCCAAACGCTTTGTCGTTGGAGAAAACAACGGTACCTTGCTTCAGCGTCGTACCGCCGGAATACGTATTCGCCCCGGCAAGCGTCGTCTGGGCAGTCGTATTCAGAACGAGCGAACCGGTTTTATCTGTCGAACTGTCAGAAATAATACCGTTGAGGGACATACTTTTCCGTTGACCAGAATCGCCTGATTGAGCAATGGTCAGTGTGTGTCCCGCTAAATCGATAGTAGAATTCACGGTTCCCGTTCCACCATACGCCATTACTGAAGCATTGCCGGAAAGCGCGATGGAACCGTTCAGCGTTCCGTTCTGCAACCGAAGTACCCCCAAAGCCCCCGCTGTTTCCGTTGTTCCCGTTCCAGCAATGGTAAGTGCCCCCGTAACGGCACCTGTCACGTAAAGCTGTCCGTTGTTCGAAACGGAAACGCCGACAGAAAACGTTTTATTATCGACCTGAGCACGCGCACCTTCAATGCGAACGGACCCCGTAAAATCATCAAGCGGCAGGTTCGTAATTGTGAAATGGGAATTGGAAGTTCCATTTCCGGTCAGCTTCAACGTTCCAGCACCGGAAATGGCCTGCGTCAGGTTTTTACCGCTGGTCGTGTTCCATTCAAGAACCGAGCCTGTGGCGACCGAAAAAGTGGACGCCGAAGTCCCCGTGATTTTCAGTGTACCGTTTGTAATTGTCGTGGGTCCCGTGTACGTGTTCGCATTGGAAAGTGTAAGCTCCGCACCGTTGGTAATTTCGATAGCCAGTTTTCCGCCCGCTGAGCCATCGGAAATGATGCCGGAGAATGTTGCAGAACCATGTTCGCTGGCAGAACCAAAAGTCAACTTGTATATATCGTCTCCGGCAGCAGTACTGGAAATCGCACCGGAAATAGTCTTAGTTGCAGTTGAAGTTCCATTTGCGGCAATCGTCGCATTGTTAGAAAGAGTTACTGCCCCTGAAATATTGGCTTCCAGTCGAATTGCGCCGCGAGTTTCCCTGTTTCCCGTTCCGGCAATAAGAAACGAACAGGCGGTGTTGCTATTCACCATAACCTGTGCCTGGGACAGAATATCGACCGTAATCCCGGATTTGTCTGCAAAATTGCTGCCGCTGCTGTTCAATTTTGTGTTGGCTGACCAGTTCGCGTTAGCTATCTGGATGGTTCCTGTGAAATTATCGTAATTCGCCGTGGTTTTTGTATCCGAGGCTGAAAGATCAAGATGAAGTGTTCCGTCGCCTGCAAACGTGTAGCCAGATAAGGCGTTCGCTGCCGTTGTTACGGCAAACGTTAGAGTACCGGAATTATTAATCGTGGTGGTTCCAGTATACGTATTTGCACCACTGAGTGTCAAACCGCCTGATTCCAGAGTCAAACCGAAACCCGTACCGGAAACTACGCCGTTGAGGGTAATGGTATTCCCGGAATTAGGCGTAACGGTGTAATTTTTATCCAACGCGATGGCGTCAGCATAAGCTCCGTCGCCGGTAATTGTACCGTTGTCCGTATCAACGATAACATCGGCCAACACACCATTCCCCCTTATCGCAACTATTGCAAACAGCGTTAGCACCAAGAAAGCCCGTAAACTAGAGATTAATTTACGCCATAAATTGTCTATCTTTCCTGGATTAGCGATATTCGACAACTGCATTGCATTCACCTTTTCGATATGGATAAAAAATTAATTAAATGACTATTATATTGGTTTATATTATACAACATTATCGGTTATTATGCAAGGGTTTTCCTCTGCAAATCGGAAAAAAAGTACAAAAAATTATTTAATGTGGTATTCCAACCGGTACCATTATTCGAGGAGGGCTGCAAATATGCCCCCCCAACAGAACGAATGCCCCTTAACAGGACGAAGAACGGTAAACGTTTACCCAAACTGGGTTGAGGGCAAGCAGTATTCTAAAATCGGCGGGCGGGGGGATTGCAACGGAATACAGATTCGAGTATAATACGATAATAGAATGGTTGCGAAGAAGAGTTCTTTCGCACGATATTAGATATAAGGGAGAAAATACCGTTACCGTAATCCTGCCGTATTATGAAACATACAATAGCATTAATATCTGTCGTTTTAATTTTCATTTCGGGATATAGTTTTTGTCAGGACGCAGCTTCAGACACGTCTGACGTTGAATCAACAGCCGATTTTAAGCCGCTTCCCGCAGGAAAGACGCTGGTAACGCCGCCGAACGAATCGGTTTTGCTCGGATCGCAAATTGGAATGATTGTTCGCGGTAAATTCGATGAACTGTATCTGGACGACGAGGCGATTCAATTTAGTAAGCGGATACAAACGCCGACAGCCAGTTTTTCGCTTTTGAAAGTATCTCCGGGACGGCATTGCGTTTACATGTCTTCTGCCGACGGGCGGGAAGAGGAATTTGAATTTGTTATCGCTATCAACGATAAAGAGCATAACGGACCGCAGTCCTGGAAGCGATTTTATCAGCATCAGTTCGAAAATATTTCCAATCCCTGCGGTAAATGCCATCAAACCCGGAAAGTAGGGGATAAGGTGGAAGTCGGGTACTGGAAGCCGGTTAAAGAATCCTGTGCCACCTGCCATGTAGAACAGAAGCGATTGAAATTAGAGGGCTTTCATAAAGATATTAAGCAGGCGGATTGGATAGAAAAATGTACGGATTGTCATTACGTTCATCAAGGCGCAACACGCATGCTGCTTCGGGACAATTACAAGCCGTAAGAGCAATCAACCGGTCTGGAGAAGCGGCTGGTCTTGGTCGGCGGGAAATCGACGCAGACAGGAACAGCCTGCTGGGGAACAAGTCGGTCAACGACAAGCGGTCTGGATTGCTGTACTGTTTCCTGTATCGTCCCCTGAATATTCAGAAAATCCAAAAATTTTATAAATTTTTTCAACTTTCCTCTTGACTTTTGTCGATTCATATCGTATAATTAATACGATGAAAAAGTTTATTACTGTAATCCTGCTGATTCTTGCTTTAACGTTGCAATTGTATTGCAGTGCGATGCCTAGTAATATACTCACTTCGCACGTGAGCAGTAATAACAATAACGCGCAAGATAACCCCACCTGGCTAAATGTCGCTTCGGGGTCTGGAACAACGGTTATTCGCTCTGAACGGGCAAAAAACGTTTTTTATACTTGCGACGGTATTACCCCGGCAATTTCGGTATTCCTCCACAATACCGTTTCTGATAAACTGTTACATTCGATTCATGCGGCGAGCTTTTCCGTCCGCTCACAAATCAATTCTCCGTTAATTATTTAATGAATGTATCGAATTGCGCAGTGTAAATCGCGTAATAAGCCCAGATTATTCTGGAAATACGCCTTTTTCGATGCACAATTCAACGCTTGAGTTTGCTTGAAGTATATCAGGTATAAGCGATTGCGGCCAAATTCAAATTAAATTCAAAACCAATCAGATTTTCGTAAAATCTGGGGTTGTATTACGCTTATATCCGCGATTTATGCTATGATTGCGTGGTTTTTTCGATAATAAACACCCTTTTCAAAAAGGGGGGGAAATCTGCCCGTCCGGCAGTAAG
>CAYZMZ010000258.1:0-5402 GCA_964479655.1 uncultured Planctomycetaceae bacterium | reverse complement strand
ACTTCTGACAAGTCGATAATTTTCATCTAAAAGCTGAAAATAGACCGCGCGTCCAGACGGAACTTCAAAAAATACGGAGCCGTCCGAGGCGACAGGAACCAGTCCATGATAAATTTTCGGCGACCAGGCCAAGGCGGCGGAAATAGAAAACGTCTGATTTAATCCGTTACTTCCGGGAGATTCGCTTACCCGCGAGGTTTCTTCGATTACACGAAGCCATTTAACGGTTCCCCGTTTAACGCTGGGAAGTCCTTGATAGACATCGGTTACAAAAAACGACCCCGTTGTTTGACTTCGGTCCGAGGAATCGACCAGTACCGGCGGTCGTTTTCGGGCACGCAACGGAATCGGATTATGCAAGTCTACTTGAGCATCTGAATGAATTTCTATTACTTTGCCGGAACGGTCAATCATTAAAATCGAGTTTAACGTTCCGTTATTTATCGGATTTTTTAGCATACCGGAATAAATAACGACGTTTTCATTTAACGCCCACGGATCGCAGGAATTTCCGTGATTACAGGTCGGATTATCGGGATGTTCAAAATTAAAAATGGATTTTTCATCATTTTTCCCCGTAGCGGAGTTTTGTATTCCTGCTGAAATATCTATCATGGCAATAGAACCACGCGGCGGAGCGTTATGCGGGGTAAACGCCGCAACCACCAAATTATCGTTTCCCGGTACGGGCTTTGCCTGTAAAATCGCCTCGGGAAAAACCATATTATTGCCAAAAAACGCCGTTTCATTCGTTCCGTCGGGATATACCGACCACAGACTTTGAATCGTCAGCGCGTTTTTATCGATATATTCCCACCGACCGAATAAAATTCGTCCGTCGGGAAGAACTTCGGGATAAAATTCCGTTTCGCTGTTTACTGAAATCGGATGAATATCAGAGCCGTCGTTGTTCATTACATGTAAAATCGCCACGCCGTTGTTAGCGCACGGAACCAATCCGCTATATCGGGTAGAGGTAAACACAATTCTACCATCTGGCAGATAAGCCGGACGAACGTCATGATGACCGCCGCCGCGGCCTTTGTAGGGATTACCCTGATTATCCAGATTGGTCAATTGTCGGAGATTTTTCCCGTCAACGCCGATCTCGTATATTACCGAATTTCCGTTCGGCGTCGCTTTGTAACAAAACAGAATCGTTTTGGCATCGAAAGATAAACTGGGGTCAGAATAGATTCCATCTCCCAAAGTAGGATTGGTCGTTGCGTCTATTATGGGACGAACGCGATGTTTTTCCGGCGGGTCAGCCGGATTTTCCAGTATAAAAATTCCGCCTCCGCCCCGATTCCGCCATTGATAAAAGGTATCGTAGATATGAAGTCCTTGATAATTATACCGCTTGGCAAAAATCAAAGGAAAGGTTAAGCAATCGCGGCTGGCTTCGCTTACCGAAGGCTGCGAAAACAATTCTCCCGTAAAAGTCAAGATTAACGCAATTGCCGTCAACGGCAGCCAAAGAAAGGATTTTTTCATGTTTTTCTAAAATAATAAAAGGGGGAATGGAATATCAGGCAGGATATATTTTACATTTATTTTTGATTACCAGGTAACTTATTTATGTACAAAACGTTATCTATTTTGACAAAACAACGAGGAATCTATTACGGCAGAAAAATCAATTCTATCCACAATACGAAACCTCATACCTGAAAGTATTATAAAGCAATCGAAAGTAATTTGCAACACTTGACTTGTAAAATTTGCAAAAAAGAGAGAAAAATTTTTCCTTCCGTTTACGGTTTCAAAAATTAAGGGAATAATTTCAATATGCGGCAAATTTTGGTAAGATTATACTATGACTACGTGAATTTTTCCGTCAACGACGCTTTGATTTCCGCCCAAATAGAACTTATCCCCTGTTTTGCCGAGATCGAAACTAGCCGCTGGAATAACATCCTGCCGCTTCGTGCTTCTTCGTGTCATCGCGCCTTCCCGTTATTCTCTCCGAATTTACGGGAAGGCACGAAAGCACGAAGCCTCACGAAGGAGATATAAAACGGACTGATTTCTGAAACTACAAGCCGGAAAAATTAAATAGAATCCGTATAAAACAAACACCTATCGAAAACTCGATTTTTCTTTCCCCAACCTCTCCATCTATGCGGCGGCAGATCGAGAATCGATTCCCGTAAACGGCAAGATTGTTTCCTCCGAACCGGTATTTTCCCATTCGGTTGCCTGTTGATCAAATTCCTCCGAACCGGTATTTTCCGGGGCAAACGTCTGATAATCGGACGGCTCCGACGTTCTTTCTTCATTTTCCCCGGATTGCTCGGTGTTTTCTTGTTCAGGCTGCTGACGCAACTGCTTTAACTGATCGTTTATCGAGATAATTTCCCAACGCCATGCCGTTGCTTCGGGAATATCCAGCACGTTTTCCAATCGTTGCTGCGCTTCATCCAGCCGACGAGTTGTCTTGAGTAAATCGATTAGCAAAATTTGAGCGGCAATATCCGCCGGATTCCGCTGAATTTGAGCGGTTAGGATTTTTTCCGCTTCGCAATATCGCCCTTTCAGATATAAATCCTGAGCTAAAGCGAATTGATCTCCCACGTTGTTTAAGCGTCCGTAGTCCGTTCGGAGCATTTCCAAATGATAAGAAATAATACAGCCGACAGTATAAACCCCGACAAAGGCGGCTAAAATCAGGTTATCCCAGCCGGGAGCAAACGTTTCCGGCCAGATAAACTTGGTAATTACAACCCCGTCTGCCAGAAAAGCGGTTGTCAACGCCCAAAACACGGCAGTCCCGGAGCCGCGCTGCGTCAGCTGCGCCAGTCCAGGCCATAAAAACGTCGGCCATGTTGTTGAAGGAATCGTCATAAATCGTACAATCGAGTAATACGGGGAATAAATACAGGGGGAACAAAAAACAAATCAACGCGATTATTTACTCATCGTTTCCAGTAAATCAACCAGAGACGGAATAATATTTTTTCTATCGCAAATTACATCAACCAAGGGAGTCAGCGTTTTCTTTCCGTGAACAATTCCCATCATTTTTCCGGTTTCTCCGGACAGAATCGCTTCAACCGCGCCGACGCCTAACATCGCGCCCAGAATACGATCGTTGGCGTTGGGAATACCGCCGCGAACCAAATGCCCTAAAATAACCACGCGGGAGGAAAACGGCTCCGGTCCGATTGCTTTTACGCCCTCTTGAATTTGAATCGCTCCTCCGAGTTCATCGCCTTCTGCCACGACAGCTAGAATCGAATCTTTTTTACGCTGTTTTAATTCTACCAATCGATCATAAATAGCCTGATAAGAATCCAAAAATTCAGGAATACAGACAATTTCCGCTCCAGCCGCAATAGCCGCACATAAAGCCAGGTAGCCGCTTTCACGCCCCATGATTTCTACATAGAACATTCGTTCATGGCTTGTCGCGGTATCGCGAAGTTTATCCAACGCCTCCACCGCCGTATCTATCGCCGTATTAAATCCAAGCGTTTGATCGGTTCCTTTTAAGTCGTTATCGATCGTTCCAGGACAGCCGATAATCTGCCCCTTCCACACCTTCTGAAATTCAACCGCACCTCGTAAAGTACCGTTTCCTCCAATTGGAATCAGGGCGTCTATATGATGTTTATCGAGATTCTCAGCCGCTTTGGCTCGCCCGGCATCGGTCGCAAAATCGTTGCAACGGCTGCTGTACAAAATCGTTCCGCCCCGACAGGACAAGCCGGATACTGAACGCATAATCATCAAAGGATTCCCTTCACGATTGATAAAAAATTCTTCATCCAGGATTCCCTGATAGCCGTGCATAATACCAACAACTTCGTGGCCTTCACCGACTGCTTTTCTAACCACGCCGCGAATACACGGATTCATACCGGGGGCATCGCCTCCAGAACAAAGTACGCCGATTCTCATCGTTTACTCCTATATTATAATTAGTATCCTAAGGTTAAGGGAAATAATTACGCTTATTGCTATACCAATTCCGTCTCGATTTTTAGCTGTTTTTTACCAATTCGCTAAAACGTGCATTTTAACAATACTCCGTTGCCGTTAAATCAAAAACGGCGACCGGGAAAAACCGGGAATTAGTATAAAATTCGTTGGAAATCTACCCAACATAAAATCTCTTGTTCCTATTAAACCATAAAATTGATTTTTTTGCAATACCAACCCTCCAAATATACGGGGTCAATTTATTTTTTATCCCGGATTGCAATTATTTTCAGATAGCTTAAAATAGAGGTAATTTATACTTTGACTACGTGATTTTTCTCTTGACGTCTTGATTTCGTCCCCAAAAATCAAACAACCCGTTGTTTTATCGATTGGAGCGAAATGAAACGACTGGGGTTTGTTATTCAAACCGGGAAAAATCAAGTAAAACCAGTATAGTCAACTTCCCGCAATTCCAGGCGGCGTTTTGTCAGAACAATTTTTTCTGCTGTGGGAAGTTTCCTTGAGTTTTCGCCGACAATACCAGACTGGCGGACAAAATCAGAATCATGTATTTTGTCCATTTGTCCTGTATTATCAAATTGTCAGAGTAAAATTCAGGTATTGAATATAAATCCAACCATCATTTTAATTTTTTCATCTCAATGAAATTTTCGCGAATACGTCAGCTGATAGGCGAATCGTGCCTTGCCCGATTGCAGCAGTCCAGCGTTTTGGTAGTCGGATTGGGAGCGGTCGGTTCCTATACCGTAGAAGCCCTCGCCCGAAGCGGAATCGGTCGATTGATGCTGATCGATTTTGATATTGTCAATCCAACCAATATTAACCGGCAATTATACGCCTTGGAATCGACGATTGGGCATTTTAAGCATGAAATTGCTGCCGCTCGAGTTTTGGACATCAATCCTCAATGCCGGGTCAGTTCGCAGCGATTGTTCGTTGACGGCAACAACGTCCGAGAATTGTTGAATCGGGAAAAATGGGATTTTGTTATGGATGCTATAGATGCCGTAGGTCCGAAAGTCGAGTTGATTTCCGCCTTGGTAGAATCCAACATTCCCTTTATTTCCAGCATGGGAGCCGCCTGTCGAACGGATCCGACGCAAATCAGAATCGATTCGTTATCAAATATTCATACGTGTCCTTTGGCCGCAGCCGTAAAAAAAAGGCTAAAAAAATCGAAAATTTTCATGGGCTTCCCCTGTGTTTATAGTCAAGAATCTGTTATAATGGGACAAAGTTCCAATTCGGAGGAATTACTGCCCTCAATTCATCCGGCAGATATTCCTGTTACAATGGAAAGCCAACAAGCAAGGCAATTGCAGTCCGAATTGGTTTCGGGCGATCAATGGAGCAATGGAGAATTACAGCGTGGACGCACAAGACGATCCTTGGGCAGCTTGCCGACACTGACCGGAATTTTCGGATTGACGGCAGCAAACGAAATCATCTTGCGTCTA
>CAYZMZ010000257.1:0-5415 GCA_964479655.1 uncultured Planctomycetaceae bacterium | reverse complement strand
GTCGCCCATCAGATTGGTCAGCGTCAAAAAGACGCGAATCATGACTTTTTCGTAGTCTTCTCCCGCGTAAGCCAAGGCGTTATCGTCTGAAAGGAGCGAAACGCCCGCTTCTGCAAGAGATTTTTGTTCAAGATGATCGAAATTATCCCTTACGCCTCGCAGCCGTAATTGAGCAGACTGGGGATTGCCGTTGACCAGATCGATAATAGACTGATCCAGCTGACAGACATCGGTTTCGGACGCGCCTGAACGGAGGGTTTTATTTTCCCCCCGCTTGGTAATCGCCTCGCTAGCTCGCGATAAATCTCCCCTAAAAAACGATTCTCGCGCGTTGACAAGCGTATCTCTATGCGTATAACAACCCGATGTACTGAGAATCACAAAGAAAATAACGATTCCAGCAGTACAATGCGTTACAATCGAATCGGCGCGGGGAAAAAGCGTTGGCATGGGAAAGTCCCTTTATTTTCCCCAATTAAACGGGTTGGCCTTCGAGGACGAGGCTTTTGCCTTGAACGAATTATTGTATTCTTTTCTTAAATCCGCCTCTGTTTTGGCAACTTTATCGCCGGTATTGACGTTGATACATTCCAGAACCAGCTTATAATTTTTCTGGGAATCCCGATTGGCAATCGTCGTACCGGAGGTAATTCGGGCTAAAACCATGTAGTCAAACGGCTGTCCGGCGTTTCCCAATCGCTGACTGAACTGCGCTCGTTTCGCCGGATCGAACAATTCGTTGGGACGATATCGCAAATCAGTCAGCGCACCATCTACAGCCCAGCGAGAAACACATGTACAGGTCCCGCTTTGAGTAAATGCGGTATCGATTGTTTCGTAAATATGCTCGCGGAAATCGCCTAATTCTTCAGACGTTTCGTTTTCAACACCTAAAAAACAGATTCGCTTTTTACCCGGACGAGTTTGTATATCGTCTGGATTGTACGAAACCTGATTGATTGAATTTTGCAGTTGCTGGAGCATTTGCCCCGTCGCGGACTGAACCAGCGGATCGAACGTTTCGGCTCCGGCGGCATGAGAACCGACGCGATTGGCTGCCATCGGATCCATAACTTTGGCCGTTTGCTCGGTACGACAACCAAAAAACAACAACATTCCAATCAAGGCAACACCGGCTACATAAATTCTAGGCATGATATTCTATCTGTATATTCTTTTTATTAATCCAAGGGGGGGAATTTCTCGATAAATAACTTATTATTTGCTATCTTTCGAGGAAAAAATAAACTCTTTCCCCACGATATCAAATAGAGTATACCGTATTTTGCTTTTTGGGTAAATAGCAATTTTGCGAAAAAACGGCGACGAGCGATTTTATTCAGAAATTAATGTACGCGAAGAATAGCCCCAGGCGACCGCCCGCCCGGCGCGAGCAGGCAACACCAAGACAGCAATCGTCAACATAAAACATCGAATTAAACAGATGTCTATATAAATAAACAACGGTCTTGTAGTTGGACGGTAGTTGGACGGTAATTCGACGGTAGTTTGACGGTAGTTTGACGGTAGTTTGACGGTAGTTTGCCGGTAGTTTGACGGTAGCCGAATATTTGCAAATATCGTTTTCGAACCTCGTTCTCCAACCGCGAAACGGCAATACGGATCAGTTCAGAGACCTCGAAACAACGGATCGCGGGACGGACAAGGAATCGCGCCCCGCAATAATTCTTCTCTCCCCAATTCTCCAAACTCTCAAATTCAACAACCCCTTAAATCTCCCAAGCTCTCAAATCCTCCAACTTCCAACACCCAATCAGACAAATTCCCCAATTCCAATCAGACGAATCCATCGGCTACGTCTTTGGGAGCTGGAGCATAGGAAAACGGAGCCATGGAAAACGACGCGCGTCCTTGAGAACAGCCGCGAATCGCATTGGAATAGCCAAACAAGCTGATTAACGGCGCAGTCGCATCGATAATAGTAAATTTACCGCGCGTATGAGTACCGTTGACCATCGCACGGCGTTGCTGTAAGTCGCTGACAATATCGCCCACGCATTCGTCGGGAGTCGTAATTTCGACCTTCATAATCGGCTCCAGAATTTGATAACCGGCTTCGCGCAAAGCCTTGTTAAAGGCGTCTGCCGCCGCAATTCTAAACGCAACTTCCGTCGATTCCCCCTCGCGTGCCGCTCCAGATAAAACAGTCATTTTAACTCCGATAAGCGGGAATCCAAACGAACCGCTAGCCCCCTGATCGCGCAGCGTTTCGACGGTAGGATTCCAAAAATCCATCGGAAAAGCCGGCTCTTCCGCTGACATGTCAAAACCCGGTACGATTTGAATCCCCTGCTGACCTGCGGGTAACGGGTCCATCTGAATCGTTACGTCGGCAAATAACTGATTTCCGGCTATCGTTCGCCGACATTCGCCGGTTGCCGTTGCTGAATTTTGTATACTTTCACGATAGGAAACACGCGGATTGTGTACCCGAACGTTGAGCTTAAAATCACGTAAAATTCGGTGTTTGATTACCTCTAAATGCAGTTCCCCCATTCCGGAAATAAGCGTCTGTCCGGTTTCGGGATCGATTTTACCGACAAAGGTTGGATCTTGCCGACGCAACATTTCCAGCACTTCTTCCAGTTTCTTTCGATCTGCGGAAGTTTCAGGCTCAATCGCCATAGAAATTACGGTTTCAGGAAAAGTAATTGTTTCCAGCAAAACCGGGTGATGCGGATCGCATAACGTATCGCCGGTTACGGAATTTCGCAGTCCAACTACTCCGACGATTTCTCCGGGACCGGCTTCGGTTACCTGCTCACGGGAATTCGCTACAATTCGCCAAATTTGCGGAATATTCTCTTTTACGTTTTTCCCGGAATTGAGAACTCGGGAGGACGCCTTGAGAGTTCCGGAATAAATTCTTAAAAAGCAAAAATCACCGTGCTTATCAGGTATAATTTTGAACAGTAGCGCAGCCAAGGGTTCCTTTGGCAACGGCTTGAGCAAAACTTTTTCGCCCGCCTTTTTCCCACCTGCTTCAGTCGCTTCAACAGGCGGCTTGTCCAGTGGAGAGGGTAAATAATATTTCACTCCATCTAAAACCATCTGTACACCCATTTTATGAAGAGCGGTACCGCAGAATACCGGGACGCATAAATCGCTTAAGGTTGCCTGACGAATAACTTTTAATATCAACTCTTCTGGAATTTCCTGTTCAGCGAGAAGTAATTCAGTTAGTTCGTCGGAAAACATCGATAGCTGGTCCATCATTTGAGACCGCCAAATTTGAGCGTCTTCTTCAAATTCTTCCGGAATGGGCAGATATTGAAAACTCTTTCCCTCCGACTTTTCGTCGAAGACAATCATCTTCATTTTAATAATATCGATAATCGCTCGGAACGGCTCTGGAACGTGCGATGGTCCAGCTCCCACCGGAATATTTAGAATCAGCGGATTACAATCCAGGCGTTTGCCCATTTCATGAACCGTTCCGTAAAAATCCGCACCTTCCCGATCCATTTTATTAATAAAAGCGATTCGGGGTACGTGATATTTATCCGCCTGCCGCCAAACGGTTTCGGATTGCGCTTCAACTCCTTCTCGAGCCGAAAAAACAACCACCGCGCCGTCTAAAACGCGCAAACTTCGTTCAACCTCGGCGGTAAAATCGACGTGACCGGGCGTATCGATAATATTAAAAACGCAGTCCTCCCATTTAATCGGCACGGCAACCGAATAAATGGTAATCCCCCGCTCTTGCTCTTCCTCGTCGTAGTCGGTAGTTGTCGTACCATCGTCTACCTGTCCGATTTTATGAGCGAAACCGGAATAAAACAACATACTCTCGGTCAAGGAAGTTTTTCCTGCGTCTATATGAGCGATAATTCCAATATTTCTGAGATTTTCAGGAGTTGTTTGAGTTGCCATGATAACCGTTGTTGTAAAAGTAGTATATGAGGACTGTTTTTGCAAAAAAAAACACCGCTATCAACTACAAAGTAGTAATTGAGTATTGCGGTGTTATGTGTATTATATTCCCGTAAGGGAAATTAGTACGCGAAATGGGCAAAGGCCTTGTTCGCTTCAGCCATACGATGGACGTTTTCTCGCTTGGTAATTGCGGTACCTTCCTTCTTGTATGCTGCACCAATTTCATCAGCTAATTTCTCGCAAACCGGCTTGCCTTTTTTATCTCGAACGGCGATCAAAATCCAGCGAATAGCCAGCGATTGCTGACGAGTCTTTCCAACAGGCATAGGAACCTGATAGGAGGCGCCGCCGACTCGCTTGGAACGAACTTCCAAGTTCGGCTTGACGTTTTCTAAGCCCTGAGTAAAAACTTCGATGGGAGCAACATCGGGAAAACGCTTTTCCAAAATTGCTAACGCATCATAAAATGCACGGTAAGCAGTACTCTTTTTGCCGTCCCACATGAGACGATCGACCCGTAAATGGGATCTGGTTTGAGTTGCTTGCGACTGGCGGTAATTCTAGCCATTATATCTAATTCCTGTTAGTATCAAAATATCCAAAACAAAAGAAGTATAAATTGCGTGTTGTACGCAAAATCGGCTTCAATTGCATTTATCAATGAATAAATAAAACCAATTAATTATTTCTTCTTGGCGCCGTAACGGCTACGAGCCTGCTTACGATTCTTTACGCCCTGAGTATCCAGCGTTCCACGAATAACTTGGTATCGAACACCGGGAAGGTCTCGAACTCGACCACCGCGAACCAAAACGATACTGTGTTCCTGAAGGTTATGCCCTTCACCAGGAATATATACGGTTACTTCCTTGCCATTTGATAAACGAACACGGGTAATTTTACGAAGAGCCGAGTTAGGTTTTTTCGGCGTCATGGTACGAACGTTAAGGCAAACGCCGCGCTTTTGCGGGCATTGATCCAAAACCGGAGATTTGCTGAATTTTCGGGGAATCTTACGATTCTTACGAACTAATTGATTGATGGTCGGCATTGTTTATTCCTGGATTACTCCTAATTGAAATATTTTTTGGTTAATTGATTTTCCTACTTTTTTTATCTCTTAAACACCGTACAAGACAATAAAAAAATGAACTGTAGGCTAAATTTCATATATTGCAACTCTACATGAAGCACTATTTTTATACTTTCTGCCAAAATTGTCAAGGGGCAGGAAGAAAAAATATTCTTTTTTATAAGAATAATATAGAATATTTTCGAAAATTAAGAAAATTTTCAACAATTACTTTCCGGACCCCCGTCAACATTTTCTTTCGACGTCAAAAGGAAAACCAAAATATTTTTAGGATACTTCCAATAATTTGCCGTCTCCCTAGCATCCCTAATATTGGGCAACATGGTAATATTAGGCAATATCGTCTTTTCTCGCTGAAACAGACAGAAACCTGAAACAGACAGAAAAAAGAACCGAGAGGACGCAAATTTGAATTGTCAAAAATA
>CAYZMZ010000256.1:1115-5448 GCA_964479655.1 uncultured Planctomycetaceae bacterium | reverse complement strand
GATTGTGTGAATCGTGCTGATTGAGAATACCGCTTGGAACGGAAATACATCGGAGCGCGGACGTCTTCGTTCGCAAAAATATAATATTGAATGTTGCGGAAGTAAGCGTTTCTGTTGGATTCTCCTGCCCGCCGCCTGGCGGTGCGAGGGAAACGAATCACGATGGAGGAGGGGTGAAACGTGGCGTTCTACCTCTCGTTGCTCCCTCCGGGAGCAGCTCGGTTTGATGATTTTCGTCATTCTACCTCTCGTTGCTCCCTCCGGGAGCGGTTCGGTTTGATGATTTTCGTCGTTCTACCTCTCGTTGCTCCCTCCGTGAGCAGTTCAATTCGATGATTTTCGTTTTTCTACCTCTCGTTGCTCCCTTCTCCGAAATGCGATAATATCAAAATAAAAACAGATAGAAATATAACAAAAGTACATATATAAATCTACATGTAAATTGAATGCGGAATCTTTTTTGTAAATTTGTTCCTAATTGCTATTGTAATTGAATTTCTATTTGGTATAATGACGAGGTATTTTTGTTAAAGTTATAGAATAAGACCAATGTTATCCAATTGTCCGCATTGTAATAAATCGATTGAAGTACCTTCCCAGCAGGCAGACGTTCAGTGTCCGAACTGCAAGCGGTTCTTTTTGTGGATTCCTAATTCTTCCCAGCCGGAGGAAGAGAACATAGAATTAGATGAGGCAGAATTAAACGCGCTTCATGCAGTAATAAATAAACGCACGCAGCAAGCCGACTACCACAATTCAGGATTGGAGTCTGATAATTCAAATTCCGAGTTTCCTGATACGGAAAACGTATCTGCTGGTTTGTACAATACTTATACGCCTGGAACCGCTAATAAAAAAGAACCGGAAAGACCCAAATCGGGAGGCAAAACGGGACCGAAAACGGGGAAAGACATGTATCCCTACGAATTACCGGGGCAGGTGGTAGAGGCGGATAGACGTATGCCCGTCTTTTCCAGCATGATGTCAGACGGTTTGGTAATTCTTTCGCACAATTTCGGACGCGTACTCAAGGCAGTCATTGTTTTTGCCGTCTTGTTTGGATTTCTTACTGCGTGTAGTTTTGCAGCAATGCTGTTTATTTCTGAATTACCCAACTCAATTCCGTGGTTTGATTTAAATTGCCGAATTATCAGTTATACTGTTATTTTAACGGCAGCCTCGGTACTATTGGTTTGGATTCTTAACGGTCAGTGTGAATACATCGTTTCCTTAATCCGGATAGGTAAATCTCAAACCTCGTTATTATTTTCTGGTTCAGACAGTCTGTTTAAGAACTGGGCAATTTTACTCATTCACATCGCTCCCCTGATTTTTCCTGCTGTTGTATGTACGTACTACTATAATTGGTGGTTTTATAGCGGCTTGCCAGAACAAGTTCAGCAGTCGATGGGCTATGTTGGTTTTGTAATGAATCAAACACCGTTGCCGGTCGCGATAGCCATCGCCGTTATGGGAATCGGTATATTTTTAGTAATTATTCTAAATTGGGGATTGGCGTACTGGCTGACGTTGGATAAATCGTTGGGATTTTATGAATCGTTGGAAGTATCCCATAAAATTACCTACGAAAAGAAAGGGACTTTTCTTGCTATTTTGGTTACCAGTATCGGCGGAGTCGTCGTTTTGTCCGCGGTTACGATGGGAATAGGAATTGTGCTTTTTCCCGTTGCGCTGTTGTTCGTGGGAATGTATTATATGAAAACTGCCATTCAAGAAATGGTAATTCCTGGAAAAACGGAGTTAGGCGCTCATATTAGCCTGTACGGAACTGAAGGAGAGCTATCCGACAAGAACGATGAGGAAGAAGACATTCTGTAAAATAGAATTTATACTATGACTACTTGAATTTTCCTCTTGACGTCGTTTTGATTTCGCCCCATAAGTTGAGCGAAATCTTTGTTTTGTCGATCAGGGCGAAATGAAACGACTGATTTATGAAAATATAAACCGGAAAAACTCAAGTGGAAGCAGTATAGAATAAATAAGTCAAAAAATCGACAATTTAGAGAATCTGGCGGATTTGTTTGGGGCTTAATTTACAATTAGATTTTGCTTCACGATATGTTTTTTGAGAGCAGTTACTTGTAACCGCTTTTCTTTTTTCTTGCCTGTAAGCAATTTTTCCTAATTAAACGACCATGGTATACCATTATTTATTTCGTTTAATGGCTGAATTTTGGTGTTTTTTGGTTTTTTTTGAAAAATTTTCAAAAAAGCCCTTGCAAGTTTGTTAATTCTAATGTATAATTATGTCATTGATGTTGATAGATAAGGGCATTTTTTACATTGTTTCCGTGAAAGTTTCCTTGGAATACGAATTATTATGAAACATTTATCGCTTTATTCGATCCTGTATGTTTTGTTGTTTGCCGGAATTTGTCAGGCGGATACGGTCATGTCGTTAAATAAAATTACAACGGAAGACGACCTGATTAATGTAACCAACTATGGCAACAGTGTCTATGCGCTTAATTGGTATCAGACGGCTAGTTCTGGTGCGACGACGGGAGCCGTTGCGGGAGTAACGTTCTCCAATCAGGTCGGTAGGCCGTTTTATTCTACCTCTAAGGGCTACGATTCCCTTCAAGCATCTTATACGGTGCAAACGTTGACTATTGGAAACAATTCAACCAACGCTTTTAGTAGTGTAACAGGGGGAGAGGGCAATTTAAATAAAGTGCTTTCCTCTATGGTGTATAACTCAATGCAGGCAGCAAATACGAAAACCCGGATGGCGTTTAATTCACTGGAAGAAGGAAAAACATATACCATTCGAATGTTAACGCGCCCGTGGACTGTAGATG
Source organism: uncultured Planctomycetaceae bacterium (assembly GCA_964479655.1). GTDB lineage: Bacteria > Planctomycetota > Planctomycetia > Pirellulales > Thermoguttaceae > RUG11551. Next base: position 2,623 of record CAYZMZ010000256.1, on the reverse strand, counting down.
ATAATCGCAAACAAGATTTTTCAATCGATCTAAATGCGGACGGACAGGCGGATTCGTTTACTTACAATGGTGTAAGCGTAACCAGCCAGAGAGTCAGCGAGGACAAGCCCTTTGGAGATTCTTACGCCGGAGCTTACGCGGTCGATTTTACTTTTGTCGCACAGAGTTCCACAGCTTCCCTGACTCTTACAAACGTTAACTATAATAAGTCGTGGCATAATTACGGTGCTGTCCTGTTTGAAAATAACGTTCCAACGGTTACTCCAACTACGCCGACGATTTACAACCCCAGTTTTGAGGCGGATACGTTTGTTATTTACGATCGCAATACAGAGCATGGTTACATCAACGAGGCCCATTCAGGCGTGATTTCCGGCTGGCAATTTGTGAATAATACTACACCAACCGCTATTCGGGCTGGTTTGGCTTGGACGGGAAGTCCTTGTACGCATTTTCTTGGCAATCAAACGCCGACGGACGGGAACCAAGTTGCTTTTCTTCAAAGTGATAAAAGTGCGGATACTCGACTTTATCAAACGATTTCCGGTTTCAATCCGTCCGATTCGTCAACGTGCTATCGTCTGACCTTTGATGCCAGTAAACGTAACGGATATGGTGATCCTAATGTCTCCGTTTACTTGGATGATACGGCAATATACAACAAGTCTATAACGGATGGTTTTAAGAGTTATTCTGCCATTGTAAGACCGACAGCTTCCTCGCAAACGTTAGCTTTCGGTAACAAGACTGCCGGTGATACCACCCTGTTGCTGGATAATGTTCAGTTAAAATCTTACAAGATGTTCAATTGCTTCACCGATACGTTTAGCGTGAAGGCGAATTCGAACACAATAAGTACTTCGGATAACGATAACCCCAATCGTTTTGGCGGCTATGTCGGCCCAACAACATATACAAAATATAATACTGTTCAGGACGATCAGGTGCGGGTAGAAAACTCTGAGATGTTGCGGATTGCAACGAGATTAGTGGGGTGGCAAGGAAACAGCGCAAATATTTCTCCTGACCATAATTTTATGGACTATGCTTCGGATGCCGGTCAAATGTACGAACTGTCGTTTGAGACCATGCCGGTATCGAATGAAAATATCGATCTTACCAACTGGTCTGGGGTAATATTCGGCGTTTCCAATGCGAGCCGGGGGGCAATTGCAGATAAGTCCGATGGCGTGGGAATTATCTTCCGTAAAAACGGAGGAGTTGCAATATTTGACGATAATGTTACTGTATGCGAACTGAGTGATGCTTATACCCTTGACGATGACGGCTGGGCTGATGTTTCGATTCAGTATTTCGTTCCCTCGTTCGATACGGATTCGCTGGTTGACGTATGTCTGTTTATCAATGATAAGTTCATTTACAGTTTTCAAACGGATGATGGCTTTACAGACAACTATTTTTCGCTGCTTTCTTTTTCGAACGGCATTACCGATAGTAGCGTTTACAGCTATTTCAAGAACGTGTCGATGAGTTCGTCTGCTATCCCG
>CAYZMZ010000256.1:0-1105 GCA_964479655.1 uncultured Planctomycetaceae bacterium | reverse complement strand
CCTCGACGTGGGCGTTGCTGATTTTAGGTTCAATCGGCTTGTTCTGGCTGCGACGTAAACGATAGAGTGATTCTGCCAACAGCAGAGTATATCCATCATTGTGAAATAGAAAAAGTACCGGGGGAAGGGAAACGAATAATTTCTCGTCCCCTCAATTACTCCGACCCCCAATTCCCGTTTAGGGAACCGGAAGCAGAGGATAGAACCCAATCTCCCGTTTTCCGTTCCTCACAAAAATCTAGTCAGTTTTTTTCTTTTCTGCCTTGAATTTCTTCATTTATGACGTATAATAGATAAGCGGAACTGCTTATCAGTTCAAAATTGCGTCTTGCTGATATATTTTCGTTTGATTTTAAACGAAAAAACACCGTAATAGTACGCTGACCTTGAATTTTCATACAAAAAACCCAAATAATTACATAATTTATGAACAATCCCGAAGATGAATATGACTTTATCACGCCAAATCGCATCGTTTTTGGCTGGGGAAGACGGCGCGAAGCTGGAGTTTGGGCGGCGAAATACGGTTCTCAAGCGGTAATAATTTGCGGCTCGGAAACGCTCAAGAAAAACGGCGTTGTAGATCAATTGAAGCAGACTCTCCTGTCTGCCGGGGTTGCGGTTATATATCAAGGCAGTACGCTCGGTGAGCCGACGGTCGAACAAATCGATTTATGCACCGCTGAGATTAGCGAGGCGTTAAAGAAATCCGAAAAGCCGAAAAACGAAACGGTTATCGTCGCTATTGGCGGCGGAGCGGCTATCGATACCGCCAAGGCGGTGGCTGCGATGGTCGTTAATTCGACGGATAATAATTCGGCGGGGAATAGTTCTTCGACGGAAAAAGATTCTACTACAGAAAGTACGGCGGGGAATAGTACGGCATCGGAAATTTCTACGCCAGAATCTGTGCGCGATTATCTGGAAGGTGTCGGAACGGGTAAGCAGATTACCGTGCCTCCGTTGCCTGTTATTGCCATTCCAACCACGGCTGGAACGGGAGCTGAGGCAACCTATAACGCGGTTATCTCTGTGAGTAATCCGTCTGTTAAAAAAAGTCTTCGCCATGAAGGTTTGATGCCTAAAGTGGCGTTGGTAGACCCGG
>CAYZMZ010000255.1:0-5517 GCA_964479655.1 uncultured Planctomycetaceae bacterium | reverse complement strand
GAACAATCATATCGTCTGGCGGTAAAACCAAAGCGTCGGCGGCAATCGCGATTTTACGGTCGATTTCCCAACCGTTGCACGCATCGATTTCCTCTTGCAATCGTCCCATTTTTTCCATCAATTCGTCGAATTTATCCGCTTGGTCGGGATCTCCCATGGCGACGGATATTTCATTGAACTGGTCGATTTTGGATTGAATTTCGCTGACGGCGGTCATCAGATTATCGCGGACGGTGGCGTCCAAATCGAGTTCCGGTTCTTGCATAACGCAGCAAACTTTCATTCCTTTGGCGATTTCTGCGGTGCCGTCAATATCTTTATCCAAGCCTGCCATGATTTTTAGCAGCGTGGATTTTCCCGCTCCGTTTTCGCCGACAATACCGATTTTAGCTCCGTAGTAAAACAGCAGACTAATATCTTCCAGAATGGTTTTTTCGCCGTACTTTTTACCGACACGGCTCATTTCAAAAATATAATGGGGAGGCATAAAATTATTTTTTCCTGAAGGTTGCAGAAACGTACATATTTTACGGTATGCGGGGCATTATATCAGAATAAAAAAAAACATCAAGCCGACCGCGAAGTACGAAGAAAGATTCTCTCCAGGACGCAAACAGCGGCGGAATTGAATAAAATACGGGTTCCGCTTGAAATTTTCCGGCTTATATTATCACAAAACGACCGTTTCATTTCGCCTTAATCATTAAAACAGGAAGTTTTTATTCGTATTGCGGCGGAATCAAAAGGGCCGATAGAAAAAATCAAGTAGTCCTAGTGTATGACCTCCGTTTAGCTTTTTTGCCAACGGGTACGGAGGATATTTACTGTTTCCCTTGCCAGTTGTTTCCGGCAGGAGGAGCGGGGTAAACGGTTTGCGGCTGGTAGACGATAGGAACGTCTGACCCCGTGTTTTCGTACCGAAATCGCTGAAATTCATCTTGCAAATCGGAGGGGATGGGGGGGACACCTTTGGTGCCCGAGGAACGACGCATCGCCCCGGCTACGCCCAGCTGTTCGGGGTTGCGGGCAACTTTGTCTGAAAAGACTTGCATGTTCGCCACAACGGGTTCTAATTGCTGTTTAAGCTGACGCAATTCAAGAATCGTCTGATTCAAATTATTGTATAAAGACGGGTCTTTGACCAGCTTGGATACCGTTCCGTCTGAATTATTCAGGTTGGTGGTAAACTCGCTGATTTGAAGTAACGCGTTATCCAGATTGTCCAGCGATCGACCGACTTTGGTTAGCCAAATATCTTTACGTTCTGAAATCGTACCGGTAATACTATTGAAATCGGATAAACTTTGATTGGTTTTAGTAACGACTTGGGAAACCAAACTCATGGTTTCGTCCGTATTTTGAATCATCGTATTAAAACTATCGGTAAGGGTATCGATTTTTTTAGCGGAGTTTTTGAATTGGGCAAACGTACTTTGTGCTTCTTCAATCGTTTTCGGCATGTTGAGAATAGTCGTTTTTATGCTGTTTTGAATCTGCGGGTCGGAAAGAAGCTGATTGGTTTGCGTCAAGAGAGTTTTTGCCTGCTGTCCCATTTGACGGGTTTGAGCAATCATATCAGCTATATCCGTTTGATTACTGCTGAACACTTGATCTATATTGCCGAGTAATTTATTGAGTTTCTGACTGGTTTGAGTAATAGAATCTATCGCGGCGATAATATTCACCTGCATGGAGGCGGCCATATCCATCATATTAGGAGCCATAAATCCCTGAACGACTGTTCCGGGTTCTATTAGTTTTGTTTCCTTTGTTCGGGGAGAGGTTTGAATAATATTCAATTCCGCATCGCCGAGAATATTCAGACTTAATCTGAACACCTGATTGTTATATAGCTTGAATTTATCGGAAATAAAAATGGTAAGCAAGGCCCCCTGCTCTACCAAGGCGACTTTCTTCACCCGTCCGACCAGAATCCCGCTTTGTTTAACAGGAGTATTTTCTTTTACTCCCGGAGCGTTGGGTAGAATTACGTTTACCTTGTATGTATTGCCGGAAAAGATAGACTGCCAATCGGAAAAAATTACAATCAGTACTACCAAAATAATAAAACCGGCTATAATCATCAAGCCGAGGCGGAATTTCATGCCCCGGGCGTCGTTGGTTTCGTCCATAATAAAATATCCTGTTATATAACGTAAGTTATGTTTATCATGTTATTATATAAACTATTGTATTTTGTGAGTCAGGCGGGTTCCAGACAAAGTCGTTCTCCCACCTCTCCGCGAATAAATTGATTTACTCGCGGGTCTTCGGAATTTTCCATTTGACTGGGAGTTCCGTCGAAAATCTTTTGCGGCTGTCCCTCCTTCAAATAGGCGTGAGGAAACAGCATAATAACTCTGTTGGCGCAATGCCGAACGGTTGTCATATCGTGCGTAACGACGACACTGGAAACCGACCGGCTGCGCTGGGTTTTTAAAATTAATTCGTTGATAACCGCCGACATAATAGGGTCTAATCCGGTTGTCGGTTCGTCGTAGAGAATCAGTTCGGGGTCTAACATCAAAGCGCGGGCCAGTCCAACGCGTTTTCTCATTCCGCCGGATAATTCAGCAGGCTTCTTTTTCAAAACGCTGGTATTTAGTCCGACTTCTTCGATCTGCTTTACGACTTTTTCGCGAATAACGGAATAGGACTGTGCTCCTAATTGATACAGCGGAAAAGCCACGTTTTGTTCTATAGTCATACTGTCGAACAGAGCCGCCATTTGGAAGACGAACCCGTACCGCCGACGAATATCGGCTAACTGCAGTTGATCGTACATGGCAAGATTGTTTCCGTCAAAACGGACAATCCCTCTGGTTGGATTGAGAAGCCGAATAAGCAGCTTCAGCAGCACGGTTTTTCCGCACCCGCTTTCGCCGACAACCGCCAAAGATTGTCCGTGGGGTACGTCAAAGGATATATCTTCGAGCACCTTTTGCTTGCCGAAAGACATCGAAACGTTCTCCAGAGAAATCAAAGACGACATGATATACAAATAACCTGTTGTTTCTAAAATAATTTGGGGGTTCCGGACCAAATAAGCGTATAAAACGCTTCCAGGAAGATGCCCATCAATAAATCCAGCAGTAAAATTGCAACAAAGGAATTGACAAACGATTCGGTCGCCGCCTGCCCGACTCCCTCGGCTCCCGCTCGACAGTTAAAGCCGCGATAACAGCCGATAACTCCAATCGCCGCTCCGAAAAAGAAGCTCTTGAAAATTCCAGATAAAATATCGTACAGTCCTACGAAAGACTGGGAGTTGGAAATATAAAAATGGGAATCAATACCCAATAAATATACGCTGTAAACCGCGCCGCCGACGATTCCCATAAAATCCGCCATTAAAGCCAGAATAGGAATCAGCAGCAAACAACCCAAAAATCGGGGAACTACCAAATAATGAATCGGATTGGTTCCCATGCAGGTTAGCGCGTCTATTTGTTCAGTAACCCGCATTGTTCCCAATTCCGCCGCCATGGAAGACCCTACTCGTCCGGCAAGCATCGTAGCCGCCAAAACCGGTCCTAATTCGCGTACCAGAGACATGTTAATCAACGCCCCTAATCGCGTTTCCATTCCAAGCGATTTTAATTGAGTATAGCTTTGAACTGCCAAAACCATTCCGATAAAAGTACCGGTTAGGGCAACTACTGGCAAACTCTGAACGCCGATTTGGTAAAAACACGGAAGAATCGTTCCTTTGCACGGAAGTCGGGTGGTTAGCCATCGAATCATCTGTCCGACAAAATAACCGAACTCGCCGACATTGGATATTTTTGTAATGACGGCTTCACCTATATTTTCGGTAAAGGTTCTAAATTGTTGTAGGGACATGGATAATAACTCTTCCTTGTATAAATCGGGATTCCGCTTGCGTTGCGTCGGAAATCGCCGATAAACACAACGGAACGTATCTAATATCGGAAAAGAACTGAATTTATCTCAAGGAAAATTACCTGAATTACCAAATAAATTATCTGATTGGTTTATCCAAGTCTGATATTTGCTACAGTTTAACAAATGGATTCATTTTATAAACCGACTTCGTCCTGTAAAGGCCAGTCGTTTGGAATATAAATAGCATTTTTTAGGGAAAAGAAGGTTGAGGAATCCGTTTTGAATATAATCGCATAAAATACAGATAAATATTTTCCGGATTATTAAAAGCCTAATTTCTTCCCGCGTGTACTGAAAAAGGTCATTAATCGGGTACCCTTGATAAAAATTGAAATTTTGCGATAATTACGCGAGGAATGCGTGATTTTTCAGAATTTCCTTTTGACTTTACCGTAATAATTGTCAAGAGAGTTTTATACTATCACTCCGTGAATTTTTTTCTTGACGTCGTTTTGATTTCGCTTCCAGAATCAAAGAACCCCTAATTTTACCGATTCTGGCGAAATGAAATGACGGATATTTGTTATGCAAACCGGAAAAAGTCAAGTGGAACCTATATAGTATAAATCCTGGATTTATCGATTCGATCGAAATGAAACGGCTATTATGACAAGATAGGTTGGATAATTTCAGGTAGAATCGAGTATATTTTTGATCTGGAATAACACGTAAGATCGAAATAATCAGGACAGAACAGGCGGATTTTATTGAATCGCCATAAAAACTAAACAAAAGCATACTATGTATTATATCGGAATAGATTTGGGAACAACCAATAGCGTTTTATCCTTTACAGCAGGCAGCGAAGACCGGCGGGAAAATCCGGCGGTCGAATTATTGCCCATCGAACAGCTTGTCGATGCGGCGACAGTAGAAGCGCGAACTTCGTTGCCGTCGTTTATTTACTTGGGAGAAAAAAAGTCGGAGGAAGAGAAATCGTCGGAAAAACAAACCGACGAGAAATCCAATGCTCAAGGGAAGTCCATATATGATCTGCCGTGGGCGTCGGGACGAGATTTTGCGGTGGGCGCGTGGGCGGTTCGACTAGCGGATTCGCAGCCGACGCGAATTGTAGACAAGGCGAAATCCTGGCTTTGCTATAATCGGATAGATCGACATGAAGCTTTTTTACCGTGGACGGGTTCGGCGGAATCGGATTCCTCCCCAGACGAAACGGTCAATCAGAAAATATCGCCGGTTGAAGCCTCGTGCCGCTATTTGGAGCATTTAGTATCCGCGTGGAATTTTGCGCACCCGGAAGCTCCGATGAATCAGCAAAGCGTTGTATTAACGGTTCCGGCGTCTTTTGATGCCGCCGCCCGGGAGCTAACTCGGGAAGCGGCTTTGTCGGCGGGATTACCGGAAAATTTTACGCTTTTGGAAGAACCCCAGGCGGCGGTTTACGCGTGGCTGGCGCATAAAGGCGATAAATGGCGAAAGTCGCTTTCGGAAAACGATGTCTTGCTGGTTTGTGATGTCGGCGGCGGAACGTCAGACTTTTCCTTGGTCAATGTTGAGCAGTCTAACGGGGAATTGATTCTCAATCGACTGGCGGTCGGAAATCATTTGCTTGTCGGCGGGGATAATATGGATTTAGCGGTAGCCTGGTTT
>CAYZMZ010000254.1:3482-5519 GCA_964479655.1 uncultured Planctomycetaceae bacterium | reverse complement strand
ACGAAGCTTTTCTTTGTTCAAATCCTCCCACGGACTTTTTTGTTCTCCATAGCGATAAAGATTGATGATTTTTTCCGGGGTAAGCGGAGTTCCTGTTGTTTGCTCCGACAAACGCGCAAGCTGAATCAAATCACGAATTGAAAAACCCTCTGTGGCATCAACAAAATCGGCGAACATGGATTTACTAAACATGGGATTGAGAGATAAATTCCATTTCGTCTGCTCCTTGTCCAGAAACTCTTCCCGCTCTAAGCGTCCGGGGCTGGTTACGATTATGTCTTTTACGCAAGCATTTCCCTGGTAGAAGATCGAAGGTATGTTTCCCAGCTTGGAGGTAATCAAAACGAGTAAATTTCCGGGAGAGTTCATTTCTTCCTTTGTTTTGAAAGCCAGCGGTGCATCATTGATGGATTTTGAAAGCATTAACAAACGTTTACGATCCTCCTCGCTCAATGACGCATTGGGGGTAAACAGGTAATGCGACCAGTCGAGAATAAAAGCAATGCGAGATGAGGTTTGATTTGTCAAATAAAAATGGACGACCGCCAAAAAATCGTCTATATTGGGAGGAACAGTGCCTTGCGCTGTTTGTTGCGGTTGATCCAAATTCACATCGCCCATATCATACGTTGTTGCGTTGGGCGCAACCGGGTTCTGATTTGCTACAGGCGCAACAACCGCCTTTTGCAATTCTTCCCATCGTTCAGGCTTTATGTTTTTCACGCCTTCAAAGGTGTCCCAGAAGACAATATCGGTAAATCCCCGATCTCTGAGAGTGGTACAAACAACAGGTTGAATTGGAACGTAGTCTTGCGATTTCTTGGGCGAAGGATATACGTCTAATATGTCTCCATGAAGGAGAATTGCACGACGAATTCCCGACTCTCGCCGCAATGTTTCAATCCATGATTGTTGTGTTTTAGACATATATTCACCTCATATTTTTTTAATGATCTTTTGCCTGCAGCTCGTCTCCGGCGGGGTCGGATTTGCTTCCCTTTTGAATACGATCTGGATTAGTCCAACTGACTTTACGGTTGCTCAATTTTATACCGTAGCACTGATCAAGCAATGCGGTTATCTCATCAATATCTTTCCGACATTTGCTTCCCTCATAATTGTCAAACTTAAAGGTCAAACCGCCATCCAGTTTAACGGTGAACTCCGCTTGCTGTCCAGCGGGCTTTTGTGCGCGAAGAAGTACAACATCACCCGTTAATTGCGGTGTACTAACGATGAACCCTGTTTTCTTAAGGGACTGGTAAATTGCCTTTATAACCTCACGTCGAACGGTTTCATCGGCAATTTCGCCATCGACCTTATCGCTTTGAGCAACCAGTTGTTCCTGCAAGTCACTGTTGGACATGGATTCGACTTCTTCTTTCAGGCTGTCAAGCTTTTGCACAGCCTCTTGAACTGCTTCCGGGTTGCTTTGACTGTCAGCTTCAAGATTACGTTTCATTTGTTCAATGAATTCCTGACGTGCTTGCCGCTGAATCTCAGCTTCCTGTTTTCTTTTTCGCTCTAAAGACAGTTGCTCTTCTTTACGTTCAATACGTCGCTTTTCTTCGCGAGCAAGTCGAATCAAACCATGAATAGATTGTCCAATTTGCAAAGACAAGTCCCGGGCATCCTCCGCCTCGTCTCGGGAAAGTAAAAGATCAAGTTGTTGAATCTGCTGACTTATTGTATCAAACTCATGTCTTATATAAACATCCAATCCTTGACGTTTAATATCATTCAACGTGTTTTCGTATTGTGTACGAAAACGTAACACATTATCAGTAAGCCGATCAAAATAGGCTTTCTTGTTCGCTTCGCGGCGTGCCTGTCGCTCCAGATATTCCTGATGCTGCTGTTTACGTCGTTGTTCATGTTGTCTTTGACGTTCCAGATACTCCTGATGTTTTGCCTCGCGTCGTCTTTGACGTTCCAGATATTCCCGAAGTCGAATGACGCTATCAAAAAAATAATTACTATGTTCACTCACTTTGATTCCCCCCCCCCTCAAAAACTTTTGTGAATAAAAATACTCAA
>CAYZMZ010000254.1:0-3472 GCA_964479655.1 uncultured Planctomycetaceae bacterium | reverse complement strand
ACCTCGTTTTACTACTGGTACAGTTTTCGGTAACCTTTAATAAACACTCATATTTCCCACGAATATAGAACCTGACTAACCAATAAATTGTAACAGAAAATAATTCTTTGTCAAGTATAAATTTTTGAAATTGTGAAATTTTTTATTTGTTTGTTTTGTAAACTTGTAATTTTAACAGTCTTTATACGATGACTATGTGAATTTTTCCTATCGACGCCGTTTTGATTTCGCCTCCAGAATCAAACAACTCTTCGGTTTTACGGATTAGGTCGAAATGAAACAGCTGTTTTATGATAAGATAAGCTGGAAAATTTCAATTGGAACCAGTCTTAGACTTTATAAAATAATTTTAGCGGGTAATCTCATTTTAAAGGGAACGAAACGATAATAGCTGTGTAAGCGATTGAAATGTCTTACAAAATGGTCCGATTATCAACAGCGTCAACGGCGATTCTATACCGATGCAATATTTTGTTAGTATGCATCTGTTCATGACATCTTATAGTAAGGCGTTGAGGAATTTCTCAACATTCTCGGTTTTGAAGCTGTATGGAGATACTGCGGGTTCGCCATTAGGAAGTTTTATGACACTTTCACCCCCCATGTGACTGTCATATAACAGGCAACGAATAAAATCTCTCTTGCTAAAACCAACTTTGATGCGGCAATTCTCTATTGCGTCCCTTAATTCTGATTCCGAATAATTCGAGTGGCTTGATACAACGTGCGCAATAACTTCAGAATAGAGAGAATAAATCTCATGAATCGAACGAACCCGTTTACTCCATTCATCAAACAACTCTCGAGGGCTAGAGTATGTAAAAACCGGTGTTGTAGGTACTGGCTTGGAAGACGCTGGCACTTGTTGGGACTGCACTGGAGTATTCAACCATGAAAACCAACCGGATTGCGCTGTTGATGGAGCTTGCGGAGTTTGTATCGTCTTTTGAACTGGATTTGTGTGCTTTGTTTGCTGAATGGATATGTTCCATTGAAGGGCTTGAATCATCTCTTCAACCATATACGTAGCCCAAAAAGTGGAAAGACCGAGTTCTTCCTCGACTTTTTGAACGTGACTTAATGCCACCTGCATCTTATTGGCTGCATTATTCTGGGCTACCAACGAATCGAGAACCCCATATTGAATACCTTGTTTGAGAATGCGTTTTTCTGTTGTGTTTTCTATCATAAATTCATCAATGAACGCACAAAGCCTTTTAACATCTGCCAAGTGGTCAAGACTATTATTTGGGATATATTGGCGAATAACATCGCGCGCTTGTTTTCCCATAATTTGTATCCTGTTGTGTAACGTTATGCATTTTTCTCAAAAAACAGATGCAAAAAATCACGTTGAAAAATACGACTCTTTTGGTATAAAATATTATACATCACGTGTAACCATGAGAGTCTGAAGACTAAAAAATAAATCACCAAATACGAACTTCCGAAACTTGTCTCTTATTATAAGCTCAGTTGTTGGTATAGTCAAGACCCTCTAAAAAGATTTTTAAATTTTTGTGATTTTAGATAACTTGTTTCCGGAAGACGGGTTCGAGCTGGGAAAGTAATTATATCATGACTACGTGATTTTTCCTATCGCCGTCGTTTTGATTTCGCCTCCAGAATCAAAAAAACTGATTTTACCGATTGAGGCGAAATGAAACGACTGGTTTTTGCTATACAAACCGTAAAAAGTCAAGTGGCAACTGTATAATGCAAAACACTATAAAAATAAACTCACAAAAATTTTCTGCAAACTCGTATATATAGCGAACAGTATGCCCTTATTCGGTTTGTTTTTCCGGATTCTTCCTTCGTGTTATTCGCGTTTTCGTGTCTTCCCGTTATTTTCTCTGTTTTACAGGAACTTCTAAAGGAATGGGGGGGCTGTATATATAGACAAATTAATTTCCGCCGGGACCGCGTCCGACGATTCGCCCTAGCGCGGCTATTCTCGATTTAAGAATCGCATCGAATTTCTCGGCTTCCTCGGCGGTATTGCCCTTGGCGGGGTATATTTCGTAAAGCCGCCGGTATTGCGCGGGGGTTAAATTCGGCATAATAACGTTTGCTCCGCAACAAAGCCCGTCTTCGTGCCCATGCTGAACGTCTAACGCCGCCAACGCAGTAGTACTGGGGATATTTGAGGTTGGACAGATAAGTCGACATAAAGCCAGCGTCTTTAAAACGGTTTGCTTATCTGACAGAACCTCGGTATTGGCAGGTAACTGCCCTAAACTGGTATGCGGATGCGGTAAATACGGACCGATTCCAATCATATTAGGCTTGATTCGGGCGATTGTTTCCAAATCGTTGACCCAATCCTGAGCCGTTTGACCGGGTACGCCGATTAAAAAACCCGTTCCGATTTGATAACCCATCTCTCTTAATTGAAACAACATCTGTTCACGCTGTTTTAAGCCGTGCGGATCGTGCGGGTGAAGTTGTCCGAACAGTATTTCGGAAGAGGTTTCAAAACGGATTAAATAGCGGTCTGCTCCCGCATCGCGCCATCGACGAAGAGAACTTAAATCCCGCTGTCCTAAACTGAGCGTGACGGCCAACGGCGTTCCCCATGGAGTTTCAAGCGATTTTATCCATTCTATCTGACGGGTAATAAAATCTTCGGACAGACCAAAATCTTCACCTGACTGAAAGACAACGGTTCCGTAGCCGAATTGTATTGCCAGAGGAACGGACAGGTGTACATCGGATTCGGTAAGCCGATATCGATGAACGGTTTTATTATCGGCATTAATTCCGCAATACGCGCAACGGCAACGACAGAAGTTGGACAGTTCGACAAGACCGCGTAAATGAACCTGATTTCCAACGTTTTCAGCACGGCATAAATCCGCCTGATGATATAAATCCTGTAATTTCTGCGGGTCAGTTTGATTAAACCAGTACGAAAAATCAATGTTATTCATAATATATTTTACATTCAGGCAGAGCACCGAGAAATTGTTTACCGTATTGTTTTGTTGCCACGCGGGGATCTAAAATAACGACCTGTCCGCCATCGCGCTGAGATCGAATCAGGCGTCCGAAGCCCTGTTTAAGGCGAATAATCGCTTCGGGCAGCTGGTATTCAAAAAAGGGCGAGCCGCCGCGCCGTTTAATGGCGTCCATGCGTGCCTCAATTAACGGACGATCCGGCACTTGAAACGGCAGTTTGGTGATAATCACGTTTTGCAGAGCCTCGCCGGGAACGTCAACGCCCTGCCAGAAACTATCCGCTCCAAACAAAACGGAATTAGCAGAGCGTTTAAAATTATTCAGCATTTGAGTTCTCTGCATTCCTTCGCCTTGCTGAAACAAAGGCATATTGTGATCAATTAGCCAGGTGCGTAATTCTTCAGCACAACGACGTAACAAAGAATAACTGGTAAACAGAACAAACGCGTGACCATGTGTCTGTTCCAGATAGAAAGCAATCCGCTGCGGCAGCATCTGTTCAAAGCGATCT
>CAYZMZ010000253.1:0-5525 GCA_964479655.1 uncultured Planctomycetaceae bacterium | reverse complement strand
ATAATATAGACATGAAGCCTGATTGTACGTAACAATCGACCGTATTAATTACCCCCATACAACAATCCGTCTTACAAAAATGCTTTGGGAAATCACCATAACGCCGAAAAAATCCTTTGTCGATACACAAGCCGAAGAAGTTAAAGCCGATATGTCAGCTTTGGGACTTCACATACAAACCAATGTCGCCGCCGCCCGCGGTTTTTTGGTCGAAGGCGATTTATCGCAGCAGCAAATCGACCAGATCGCCTCCGGGCTGCTGGTTGATGCCGTTGTTGAAGACGGGCATATCGCTAATCTTACAACAGAAAAATCCGAATTTTCCCCGATAGCAAACGCAACTTGTCTGTACGTTTTGCCTAAACCGGGCGTCATGGACCCCGTAGCGCAGTCGGCAATCAAAGCGATTACCGACGATTATAAAATCCCCGCCAAAGCGGTTAGAACGTTTAAAAAATTCTGGTTTGACAACGCTACAGCAGAACAAATGAAAATGCTGGCGGAAAAAATGCTCGCCAACGATTCCGTTGAACAGGCAATTTGCGGAAATCTGCCGTTTAAGTCTTTGGAAGTTGGTAATCCATACCAGTTCAATCGAGTTACCGTTCCGATTCGTTCGATGTCAGATGAACAATTAATCACGCTGTCGAAAAAAGGTCAGCTGTTTTTATCGTTGATTGAAATGCAGACGATAAAGGCGTTCTTTGAAAAAGAGGGTAAAGACCCGACGGATATTGAGTTGGAAACGATTGCCCAAACTTGGTCGGAGCATTGCTCTCATAAAACCTTGGCTGGTCGAATTCATTACAAGGACGATCAGGTTGATATTACGTTTAAAAACATGCTCAAGGAAACGATTTTCAAATCTACGGTGGAAATTCGGAATCGATTGGGCAAAGACGACTGGTGTGTTTCTGTATTTAAGGATAATGCGGGGGTTGTAACGTTCGACGATCAGTACAATATTTGCTTTAAGGTCGAAACGCATAATCATCCGTCTGCCTTGGAACCGTACGGCGGAGCGAACACGGGTTTAGGGGGCGTAATTCGAGATCCGATGGGAACCGGCATGGGAGCGAAACCGGTTTGTTCAACAGACGTATTTTGCTTTGCTCCTCCGGAAACGCCTTTGGAAGAAATTCCGGCGGGCGTTTTGCATCCCAAACGCGTTATTCGCGGCGTGGTTTCCGGCGTTCGGGATTACGGCAATCGAATGGGAATTCCGACGGTAAACGGAGCGGTTTATTTTGATAAACGATACCTGGGAAATCCGCTGGTTTATGCAGGAAACGTTGGTTTAATCCCGGTAGACGGGTCGTTTAAGCAAACGTATCCCGGCGATTTAATCGTTGCGGTCGGCGGAAGAACCGGACGCGATGGTATTCACGGAGCGACTTTTTCCTCGGCTGAATTAACGCACGAATCCGAAAATCTTTCCGGCGGCGCGGTTCAGATTGGAAACGCGGTTACCGAAAAAATGGTTTTGGATGTTATGCTTGAAGCCCGAAATCGCGGATTGTATACGGCAGTTACGGACTGCGGAGCCGGCGGTTTTTCCTCTGCGGTGGGTGAAATGGGCGAAGAAATCGGAGCAACGGTCAATCTGAATGCGATTCCCTTAAAGTACGAGGGATTATCGTATACTGAAATGTGGATTTCCGAAGCGCAAGAACGAATGGTCTTCTCCGTTCCGGCAGATAAATGGCCTGAAATGAAGGCGTTGTGCGACAGCGAAGACGTTGAGGCAGTTGTTTTAGGAACTTTCGAGCCGACGGGGCGATTGATTTTGAAGTATAACGATACCGTTGTATGCGATTTACCGATGTCGTTTATGCATAACGGACGTCCGCCGGTAGTTCGCGAAGCGGTTTACAAACCGACCCCCGAAACGGACGCGCTTTCCGGTGAACCTAAGTTCAGTAATTTAGATTCACTCAAAAATATATTGTCTAGCTACAACGTCGCGTCGAAGCAATGGGTTGTTCGTCAGTATGATCACGAAGTACAAGGCGGCTCGGTAATCAAGCCGTTGGTCGGGGTTAAAGACGACGGACCGGGCGATGCGGCGGTAGTTCGTCCTCGTCAGGAAACGATGCAGGGAATTGTCATGTCCTGCGGAATGAATCCGTATTATGGGGATTTAGATCCGAAATGGATGGCGGCCAGTGCTATTGACGAAGCGATTCGCAATGCGGTGGCTGTCGGCGCGGATCCTGATAAAATCGCGATTTTGGATAATTTCTGTTGGGGCAATACCGATCACCCAGAAACTTTGGGGTCGTTAGTTCGCGCGGCGTTGGCTTGTCACGACATGGCTTTGGAGTTGGGGACGCCGTTTGTTTCGGGGAAGGATTCGCTTAACAACGAGTTCCGTCCTGCGGGGCAAGATCCGATTTCTATTCCGCCGTCTTTGCTTATTTCTGCCATGGGGCAGGTTAAAGACGTAACCAAGTGCGTAACGATGGATTTGAAGAAGCCGGGAAACGTTTTGGTGCTGGTCGGCTGGACGAACAACGAACTGGGCGGCAGTCATTATAATTTGGTCAACGGTTTAACCGGAGGACGAGTTCCGAAGGTCGATATTGCCGAAGCCGGTCAGATATTCCATGCGGTTCATGCGGCTATTGAAGCGGGATTGATTCGCTCTTGTCATGATTTATCCGAGGGCGGTTTAGCGGTATCCGCAGCTGAAATGGCGTTTGCCGGCGGCTGGGGGATAGAAATCGACTTGGATGAAATGGCGTGCGAAACCTCGATTTACGAGAATCCGACGGCTAAATTATTCAGCGAATCCAATACGCGATTTTTAATGGAAGTAACTCCTGAAGATCTCGAAAAGGTTCAGGCTTTATTCGGCGATATTCCCTGCGATCCGATTGGCTGCGTCAACGAAGAAAAAACTATGACGGTTATGGCTAACGACGAAGTTTTGTTCACCGCAGATATAGACGAGTTAAAATCCGTCTGGCAAAAGTCGTTAGACCTGTAAAATCCGCTGTATTTATGTACAGCGATGTAAATGTTTAGTAGATTCAATTTTCTCCCCCGAAATAATCGGAAAACGATATTCATAAACCCAAAAAGATTTTTTTGAGGGGGACTTGAAATTTATTTAGACGCGTTGTATAAAGAAAGCAGCTATGCTATGACCACGTGATTTATCGCTTCAAGCGAAATGAAACGACTGAGGTTTGTTATGCAAACCGGAAAAAGTCAAGTGGAACCGGTATATTATTGTTCCTTCTGTTCCCTTTTAATTAATTAAGGAGATATATTCATGCTGAAAATCGGTATTACGGGAATTGGATTTATGGGGTGGATTCATTATTTAGCCTATCAGCAAATTCCCGGCGTAAAAATCGTGGCGTTCTGCGAAAAATACTGTGCCGACAGACTTGCCGGCGACTGGACGAAGATCAAAGGCAATTTTGGTCCTCAGGGCGAAATGATCGATATGTCGCCGTATGCAACGTATACGGAATTATCCGATATGATTGCCGATCAAAACGTGGATATGATCGATATTTGTCTTCCCCCCAATCAGCATGCAGCAGCAGCGATTGAGTGTTTGCAGGGCGGTAAAAACGTGTTCTGCGAAAAGCCGATAGCTTTAACTCCTGAAGACGGCAAAGCGATGGTTCAGGCGGCGCAGGCGGCTGGAAAACAGCTCAATATCGGGCACGTACTTCCGTTCTTTCCGGGCTATCGGTATATTTACGATGCCCAGCAGGATGGGCGATGGGGTAAATTGCTCGGCGGAAACTTTGAGCGGGTTATTTCTGACCCCACGTGGCTGAAAAAGTTTTGGGATATGGGTGTTACCGGCGGCCCGATGCTGGACTTGCATGTTCATGACGCTCATTTTATCCGATGTCTGTTTGGAATGCCCAAGGCGGTTCAGGGAACAGGTCGTTGCCGGGATAACGTGCCGGAATACTTCCAAACTCAGTTTCTTTACGACGATCCGGATTTGTGCGTAACGGCGACCAGCGGAGTAATTAAACAGCAGGGGCGTCCTTTTATGTGTGCTTTTGAAGTCCATTTTGAAAAAGCGACTGTTCTGTTCGATTCTTACTCCGGTTTGCCGGTAACGGTATTGCATGAAGATGGGACGACGGAGAAGCCGGTTTTATCGGATCAGGGCGACGTAGGTCCGTTTATTGCCGAATTGACAGAGGCGACCAATGCGGTCTGCGAAGGACGTAAATCCGCTTTGTTAGACGGCGTACTTGCCTCCGATGCGGTAAAACTATGTTATGCCGAAATTGAGTCAATTGTCAATCGAGAAAAAGTTATACTTTGATGGAGTAACTTTTTAATAGCGTGATTTTTCCCTCAAGCCGTTTTTATTTTGTTCTATAAAAAGAACCTCCCTCATTGTTTTAACTGAATAGGGCAAAATGAAACGGCTGATTTTTGTTATGCAATCCGGAAAAAGTCAAGTAAAAGCAGTATATAGTAATACAATCCGGAAAATTTCAAACGATGTCAGTATAAAATTGTATAGAATGTGCAAATATTTACCTATAGATAGAAATCAGATTCAAAAATAATGGCAGACCCTTTATTTTCCCTGCAAAATCTCTCAGCCGGATACGGTTCAAAAGAGATTTTGCATCATTTGAATCTGTCGATTGCTTCTGAAGAATTTGTGGGGATAATTGGTCCCAACGGCAGCGGTAAAAGTACCTTGTTGCGTGTTTTAGGAGGATTGCATGTTCCTTCCTCCGGAACGATTTTGTTGGAAAATCGATTGCTGGACAGTTATTCTTTATCCCAACGAGCACGGAAAATAGCTTTTCTTCCGCAAGATATTCACGTTGAATTTAATCTGACAGTTCGTCAAACGGTCGCCATGGGACGTTATCCGTATGAGGGATTATTTGGAAGTCAGTCGGCGGAGGATAGCCGAATAGTAGAGGAAACGCTGCGTGAAAGTCAGCTGGAATCGTTAGCTGATTCGCCGTTGGATAGTCTTTCGGGAGGCGAACAGCAACGCGTGTGGTTGGCGGCCTGTTTAGCGCAGCGGGCGGCTGTTATTCTTCTGGATGAGCCGACTGCCAGTTTAGACAAAGGACAAACCTGGCGAATGATGAATGTATTTAAATCCTGCGAATCGGGTTATTCCGCAGCTAAAATACGTCCGACGGTAATCGCGATTTTTCATGACTTAAACGCCGTTCGGAATTACTGTTGTCGAGTTATCGCCTTAAAAGCGGGAGAGATTTTTGCGGACGGAACGCCTGAAATCGTTTTGTCCGATTCAACTATCAGCCGTCTGTATGATATTCCCCGGCAATACGTTTGAGGAAGAGGTGTTTGCAGGTTTTCTAAAATCTTTATTTGATTTGGTGGAGACTTTTTGTATACGATTCGGTTTGTCCCCTGGAAAGTTCCTGCGATGCAGTCTGAATTTATCGGGTTTATCTGATTTCGTATTATTCCAGGGTTGTCGTTGACAATTCAGGATAATCGGATACAATCAGGTTTTGGAAGTTATACAGACTACTTGATTTTCCTATTGC
>CAYZMZ010000252.1:3922-5528 GCA_964479655.1 uncultured Planctomycetaceae bacterium | reverse complement strand
TCCAGCAACAAAGAAGCTGTTAAAACCGTAAATAGAGACCACCAGCCTCTTAAACGGGAGAAAAAGGGTTCCAATGCCCGCATATCTACCGTTTCACTTTGCCGTTTTAAGTAGCGTGCAACGCCTGTTGCCGACGCCAGCAACAGCAAAACAATTATCGTCAGAACCAATGCACTTGTAGTCATTATTTATAATTTATAATTAAAGCGAATAAA
Source organism: uncultured Planctomycetaceae bacterium (assembly GCA_964479655.1). Lineage (GTDB taxonomy): Bacteria > Planctomycetota > Planctomycetia > Pirellulales > Thermoguttaceae > RUG11551. The sequence goes on along the minus strand of CAYZMZ010000252.1, from coordinate 5,313 downwards.
TCAATGGAGATTATTACCGGAAGGATTATTCGCTGAATTTTTTTTATTCGCTGAATTTTGCTTTTAGGTCTAAAATAGCCTGTCGGGCACGAGTAAGAAAAACGTCTTTCGGCTCTCCCTGTTCCAGCCATAACGGCGGTCCGAAAATCAGACGGCTTAACATCGGGACAGGTAACACGCGTCCACGGGGTAGTATTCTGTTCATATTATCCAAATAAATAGGAATTAATTCCAACTCCGGTTTTTTCCGACATAGATGAAATATTCCGCTTTTGAACTCGGCAATATTGTTTCCATCTCCCCGGGTTCCCTCTGGAAATATGATAATAGAGTACTTATCGCCCATCTCATTTAGCATGTAGGTGATAGGACTGGCGTGTACTTTAATTTCTTTTCGTTCCAGCAACAAGGCATGAAAACAACGATTGGCAATATACGGACGTACAATTCCTTTTTCCCAGTAGTCTTTGGCGGCTACCGGTCGGGTTACGTCTCTGACAAACGGGGGTAAGGACGACCAAATGGCCAGCGGGTCTAAATGGCTGGTATGGTTGGCGTAGTATACTCGTTGACAGGTATCAGGCTGACAGCCTTCCCAACTGACGGAAACGCCGCTGATAAAGCGCCCTATCAGAGCCAAGGTCATGCGCGAGATCGGAATATCCAATTCGGTTAGTTTCATGTTCGTTTGAGTGTTAATACACTTCTTATTATTAATATAGTCTATAATATAGCCCATATTGCTATCTTGTCAATAGAGGTTAGCAACAGTCGGATATTCCGACGGCACGCGGAAAAGTTGATTTGGTATTCTCCCGTACAGTAAACAGTACTGGTTTTTTATATCGAATAATCTGCAATCGCCCCGCTATTTGCGGATTCCGAACCGTTTTTGATTACAGAGGCGATTTCGCCTATTGTGCGGATTTATAGAGGGCAATAAATCGGTTCGCGATATTCACGATATTGTCGATCTGATTTTAAATTCTTTACGACAAAATTGCGGATACCCGCAAATATAATCTAATTTTAATAGATTTAATTTCATTTTCCGACTTATCCAAATTACCTAATTGCCTAATCGTTACATAATTATCGATTTTATAACCCCCTTATAAAATAAGAAGTTACAACTTTTTTGAAAAAATCCACAAAATATTGGGGGTTATCTATTGCAAGTGGAACATTTAGGGTTATACTAGTTTCTGTTTGATATGGAGATCACAGAATGGGTCGAACGACAGAAATTGATTCGATTTAATCCAATCGTTTTTTGTCGTTCTCCTCACACGAAGATTGATTGTTAATTCAAACATCAATTTAAGAAGGATTGCCTGGTTTAGGCTGAGCAGTCCCGATGTTTTTTTCACTTTTTAAACTAAAATAGGAAT
>CAYZMZ010000252.1:0-3912 GCA_964479655.1 uncultured Planctomycetaceae bacterium | reverse complement strand
GCGAGATGGTCGAATAGTAGATTTTGATGATTCCCGCATAATTTCAGCCGCCGACCGCGCTCTTCGCTCTGCCGGTACAGCCAACGATAAAGTCGCCAAGCGAATCGCACGCGATGTAATTGAAGAACTGGTAGATAAGGGATACGATCAGCCAGATCAAATCCCGGACCAGGAACTTATTCAGGATTTAATCGAACATTCGTTTGTAAAACGCGGATTATCTCAGGCGGCCAAGGCGTTTATTCTCTATCGAGAACAGCATCAGAAAATGCGCGAAGCCAAGCATTTAATGATGGACGTTCAAGATTTGGTCGGTTCGTATTTGGGGCAAGACGATTGGCGGGTCAATGAAAATTCCAATGCGGGTTTTTCGTACGCCAGTTTACTCAATCACGTTTCCGGAGCCGTAGTCGCCAATTACACTTTGGCTAATATTTATCCCAAAGAAATTGCGGACGCTCATACCAACGGCGATTTTCATTTGCATGATTTATCCTGTGGTATTGTCGGTTACTGTGCTGGTTGGAGTTTGCGTGAACTGCTTGAACGCGGTTTTCAAGGAAAAGGCGGACGCGCTTCAGCGGCTCCGGCAAAGCATTTCGATACCGCTTTGGGGCAAATCGTCAATTTCCTATGTACTCTTCAAACCGAATGGGCGGGGGCGCAGGCGTTTAGCTCCTTTGATACGTTGCTGGCTCCGTTTGTCAGACACGATAATTTATCTTATAAAGAAATCAAGCAGAATATACAGCAGTTTGTTTTTGGACTCAATATCGCCAGCCGCTGGGGACAAACGCCGTTTACCAATCTGACTTTTGACTGGGTTGTTCCGGAAGATTTAAAGCAGCACCCGGTTATTATCGGCGGAAAGCCGCATGAAACCGAGGTTTACGGCGATTTCCTGCCTGAAATGGATATGATCAACAAGGCGTTTTTGGAAGTCATGTCCGAGGGCGACCGGGACGGACGTATTTTTACTTTCCCCATTCCTACGTACAACGTAACCAAAGATTTTAACTGGGATTCAGAAAACGCCAAGCTGTTGTTTTCTGTTACGGGTAAATACGGTTTACCGTACTTCCAAAACTTCATTAATTCTGATTTACAGCCCGGAGACGTGCGTTCGATGTGCTGCCGTCTTCAAATGGATATGCGCGAATTGCGTAAAAAGACCGGCGGATTATTTGGGGCAGGGGAGCAGACCGGCTCGATTGGTGTTGTTACTATAAACATGCCTCGATTAGGCTATCTCAGCAAAGACGAAAACGAGTTCATGCACCGGCTGAATAATTTAATGGATTTAGCCAAAGAATCCTTGGAAATCAAGCGAAAAGTGGTTGCCAAGCATCTTAAAGGCGATTTACTTCCCTATACGCAAGTATATCTGCCTAATTTGGATCATCATTTCAGTACCGTCGGCTTGGTTGGAATGAATGAGGCGTGCTTAAACTTCATGGGCAGTTCTATTTGCGACCCTGAAGGACAGGAATTTGCCTTGAAAGTCCTGAAGTTTATGAAGGATAAACTGCAAAATATGCAAGAGGAGACCGGGCATATATACAACCTGGAAGCAACGCCGGCCGAGGGAACGTCTTTCCGCTTGGCGAGAATCGATAGAAAAATGTATCCCGATATTATTTGTGCAGGGGACAGCAATCCGTACTATACCAATTCGACGCAACTGCCGGTTGGTTATACCTCTGATTTATTTGAGGCTCTGGATTTGCAGGAACCGTTGCAGAAGCAATATACCGGCGGCACGGTTTTCCATGCCTTTATCGGTGAAAGAATTGACGATCCAGACTTAGTCGCTCAGCTGGTCAAGCGCGTTGCCACCAATTACCATATTCCGTACTTTACTTTAACTCCATCCTTTAGTATTTGTCCGGTTCATGGTTATATTCCCGGCGAGCACGCCTGCTGTCCGCTGGAAAAGAACAGTTAGTTGGATTCGCATAATCCGAATTTTTCAGGGCGATAATTAACTTTTGTAAACTCATTTTATCATTTGATATACGGGTTCCACTTGACTTTTTCCGGTTTGCATAACAAACCGCAGTCGTTTCATTTTGCTCCTATCAATAAAACAAAGTGTTGTTTTATTGATTCTGAGAAATCAAAACGACGTCAAGGGAAAAAATCAAGTAGTCATAGTATCAATATCCGAATACGCGCTCTTCCTTCGCCATGGCGGCGGGGGAAGAAAAGGCAATATTCACAAAAATGCACTTTTAAAGTCCAATTCATCGCTTTTTCATAATTCCGTTGCGATTTTCCCGAATAATCATTTTACCAATCAGACGCTTTGTCTGAAAGGTAGGCTTGCGATTTCTCGAAAAACCGCTTCGATAATTATAAAGACATCGTTTGTCGTATTACTTTTTCCTGTTTACTTTTATACTTTTTTACGTTATAATAAGGAGTTTTTATGTCAGTCTGTGGAGAAAAAACGGAAGTTTATTCACGTGTTTGCGGTTATTTTCGTCCGGTTTCCAATTGGAACAAGGGCAAAAAGGAAGAATTCAAAGATCGCCAAACTTACCAGGTAAATCAGCAGCAAGGCTGTCGTTGCCAGACGCAAAAGAAGGAAACGAACGCAGCCGCTACTTGCTAAACTAACTCCACTTGAAAATTCCCGACTTATATGACTATAAACCAGCCGTTTCATTTCGCCTGAATCGGTAAAACCGGGAGTTTCTATGCCTGCTGTTGCGAAATCAAAACGACTTCGATAGGAACATTCAAGTAGTTATACTATAAATTCCGTTTTTATCTGATCGGTTTCATCGTAACTGATCCTGTAAATAATAACAAATTTAGTTTAAGGACTGTCTGCCGGCAGTCCTTTTTTTATACGGAGAGTATTTGATTTTTTCACGCGCGCAATTTATCTGCGGGCGGAAATTCCAGAGGAAAGCCGTATGCTATTGTCAGTCATCTATATTATTAGGAGAAATCAATTCCATGTTCAAAAAAGTATTAAATCCCGTTCGTTTTCCGGATCCGTCTATGACCATAGAAGAATTTTTTGGCAAGATAAGTACGGGGCAGTCTGATGTCAGTATCGGTCATCTGAAAAGTGCGCAGGGCTGGTCGGAGCCGCGTCAGAAGCCGGATTTTGACGAATATACTCTGGTTATTTCCGGGGCTTTGCACCTAACAGCTCAAGACGGTACGGTAACCGTTTGTCGAGCCAACGAGGGAATTTTAGTGCCGAAAGGGACTTCGGTACAGTACAGTTCTCCTGAACCAAACGGAGCGGATTACGTATCTATATGTATTCCGGCGTTTGATATTAATTTAGCCCATCGAGATGAAAAGGAATCCAATCAATGAAAACAACCTGTGTAATTCTTTCGACTTTGTTTGTTGTATGTGTGGTAACCGTCTGCGGAGTTTGGGCCGTTCAAACCCAGATGGAATCTTCTAAACTGACCTATTACCCGGCTGTACTGTGTAATGACTGCGGATTCGGCAATAAGAAAGACAATTGCTGTAAATGCGGTAAATGGATGGCGGGCAGAAAGATACCCGCTCGTCTGTGCAGCGACTGCGGATTCGGCAACAAGAAAGACAATTGCTGTAAGTGCGGTAAATGGACGGGAAGTACGAAAATCCCCGCATACATCTGTAACGACTGCGGATTCGGCAATAAGAAGGATTATTGCTGCAAATGCGGTAAATGGGCACCCTGATTGACAGACAATTGTCAGCTAAACGCGGTCGGCGAGAATTGACGTGCCCGTCAAAAGTCGAACAGTCGAAAATTCCTGAATCAGCGGCGAGGATTTATTTTTTGTTTTGCCAGTAAAGCGGAAAGAATGTAACACGATATGAAATCTGAGATTATCATCTACCAGTCGCAGGACGGCATGACAAAAATCGATGTTCGCCTGGAAAATCAGACCGTTT
>CAYZMZ010000251.1:5296-5535 GCA_964479655.1 uncultured Planctomycetaceae bacterium | reverse complement strand
GAAAACAATAAAACGGAAAATGGGGGGCGTCAATTGGAATCAGACGAAAAGGACGCCGAGAATCGGTTGTCGTGGATTCGCGGTACGTATTCCAATAGGACAATTGGTTTTTAACGGGAAAAATCTGGTCAGAACGTCCAACGATAGCCTGAGTAAATAAATCGGAGCGGGGCGTATTGACAGCCGTTAGATTGCCGAGATCGATTGGGAAACTGCGGGTATTGAGAGATTCAGATTGA
>CAYZMZ010000251.1:1263-5286 GCA_964479655.1 uncultured Planctomycetaceae bacterium | reverse complement strand
TTTTGCTCCGACAGTTGCTGACCTATCGCGTGCAGTTCTTCTATTCTATCCGTATCTGTCCGTAAAGCAGAGCAGGGCGGAAAGAGAATCGTATGTTCATCGGTATGATTTTGTATTGACGATTGATTGTTCAGAAACCGGTTCAGGTCATCCGGTTGAGCAAAAATTCGTTTGTAGAATCGGGTTAAATGTCCTGGACGAAGGCTGTCAACGGTTAGATTAAAAATTCGGGAGGGAATTCCGTATAAATCGTCAACGCCAACGGGGGTTCCGTTGATAGCCAAGGCGGATTGTACCGGCGGCAGAAGAGAATAGACCCGACTTGCTGCCCAAACTCCAAAAGACCATGCCGCCAGATGAATGCCTGTTTCTGTGTTTAAGGCAGGGCGAACGGCGTCTGAACGGGTTGGATTGTATTCGTTGAAACGACGCAAAATCCGTACCGCGGATTCAGGAACAGATAAATCGGTGTAGTTATAAAAACCGAGTACAGAATTATCCCCCGCATCCAGAAAATTCAAATCGAACGGACCAAAACCCCAGCCGGTAAAAATAATCAGCAGCTTTGAATTGTTTCTTTCTTTATACCAGCTTTTCATCGATTGCCTCCAGAATCCGATCGATTTCTTCATCCGTAATATCGGTAGAAAGAGAGAATCGAAATCGCTCTTTCCCCTTGGCTACGGTCGGACTGCGAATCGGCAGAACGCAGAATCCCGCTTGAAAAAGACGTTCGCTCAACGACGACAAAGCGGAATCGTTCCCGGCAATAAGAGGGATAATTTGCGTTTCTCCGCCGCTTTGCCAGCCGCGCTGAATAAAACCGTTTCGCAGTTTCTCCGCTCGATTGAACATTTGTTTACAGAGTATTTCTCGTTCCGGTTGGGGAAGCTTGTTTTCCAAAATCCAACGGGTAAAAGCCACGTTAATTTCCGGCAACGCCGTTGAAAAGATAAACGAACGGGCGCGATTGATCAAAAATTGTATCAATACATTTGATCCGGCAACAAAGGCTCCAACCGAACCGATAGCTTTGCCAAAAGTACCTAAAATCAAATCGACTTCGGAAAGGCAATTTTCTCTTTCCGCCAACCCGAGACCCTGTTTTCCCAAAACGCCAAACGCGTGCGCCTCGTCTAGCATCAAAGAGCAGTCAAACCGATTTTTTAAATCAATTATTTCGTTTAACGGCGAAATATCGCCCTCCATGCTAAAAATGGATTCGGTTAAAATCCAGGCGTTTCGGTATTTAGAACGCTCTTTTTTAAGCAAATATTCCAAATGCTGACTGTCGTTGTGGGCAAAGCGAAAAAATCGGGCGGGAGATAATTTTAGACCGTCAATCATACTGGCGTGAACAAGCCGATCGGCGAAAAAAACGTCGTCCCGATCCAATAAAGCACCGATTGTACCCAAGTTGGCTTGATAGCCCGAATTAAACAATAACGCCGATTCTTGCTCCAACCGACCCGCTAAAAGACTTTCCAGGTTATCGTATTCAGGTCCCGTTCCGGTTAGAAGTCGGGAACTGCCGCTGCTGAAGGAAAGGCGCAACGCATCGGGATATTCCTCGAAAAAACGCTGGGATAATTCGGGATTATCTCCCCAACCCAAATAATTATTGGAGGCAAGATTGATTAGCCGTCGTCCTTTCCAGAGCAGGAATTTCCCCGATTTTTGCGAAAACGGATAAATGCGGCGCGGCAAGTCAGCCGATTCCAGACTCTGACGATAATTCTCATGCATACGATTCTTTCATACTGCGGCTGAACTTGGATTTGCAACCGGAGGAGATTGCAGGGACTGACCGCTTAAAGGAAATTATAGGAAAAATAAACGAAACCGCTTTCGGATAGCCGCCGGCAGGATTTATACGAAGACTACTGAAATTTCCCCCACGATGTCATTTTGTTTTCGTCTTCCAGAATCAAACAACCTTTTGTTGAATCGATTAAGACGAAATGAAACGACTGAGTTTTGCTATGCAAGTCGGAAAATTTCAAGTGGAATCAGTATACAAATTACGCGCCGGGGGTTAATCGAACAGTCGGGAGCCGACGCGAACCATGGTTGCGCCCTCTAAAATCGCTTGATGAAAATCGTGGCTCATTCCCATGGATAATTCCGATAAATTCACCTGATTTCCAAACGTTTGCTGGAGCTGATCCCGTAATTGTCGTACGCTGGCAAAGGTTTTTTGAGCTTGCGCTTCGCTGCTTCCCAACGCGCCCATAGCCATCAATCCGACTACTTTAATGCGGGAAAGGGATAGCGCGTACTCTAAAATTGCGGGTACAATCTCTGGGGATAGCCCCGTCTTGTTTTCTTCCTGTTCGTAATTGACTTCCAGTAAAATATTTTGAAGCGGATGTTCTGGATAATACTTGTTTAGACAGTCTTCCAGTTCGTCTAGCAGTCGGACGGAATCGACGGAATGGATTAGCGTTGTATAGGGCAGAATTTCCCGGATTTTATTGGTTTGCAGATGTCCGATTTGATGCCATTGAACGGACAGACCGTCTTGAAGAGCGTTTTTCGCTTTGCTGACCAGCAACTGAGGACGCGATTCTCCTAAATTGTTGGCTCCGATTTCGATTAATTGTTTGCAAACCGGATAGGTAACGTATTTACTGACGGCAATCAACGTAATATCTTCAGGAGCGCGATTCGCTTGCAGAGCGGATTGAGCGATTTCCGAAAGAATTTGTTGGTAATTTTGTTTTAACTGCTCGGACGTAGGGGCTAAATTCATAATATTTGGTTTTTCCGGTAACGGGATACGTTTTCCGTGCCTGTCGCCTTGGTAACAACTTGGGAACGGGCTTTGGATATACTGCGTATTATAACGACTAGGAAGCGTTTTTCAAACCGGGGGGGATTACGTTTTTTTATAAAAACCGGATAATTATACGATGCTTACTTGATTTTTTCTCTTGACGTTGTTTTGATTTCACCGCCGAAGGAATGAAAACTCTCTGGTTGTACAAAACAAGGCGAAATGAAACGACTGTTTTACGGTAATATAAGCCGGAAAATTTCGAGCGGAAGCGTATAGAATACCGTTTGGACGGAATGATGAACGTAATTGCAACAATAAACCCTTTTTTCTGCTACCGCCCGTTGCCGAAAATTTGATTGGTGTTGGCACGGGGTATTTTACGGGAAGTCGCGAAGACACGAAGTTCACGAAGAAGAATTGAGGTTGGATTTTCGATAATATCGGAATTTGCCCCCCTCTTTGGAAAGCGGGAGAAAGTTCCGTGCAATCATGAAAAGGGATTCCCAGTTGATAGAACGAACGAAAAAACATCGAGCCGAACCGATCCCGGAGGGAGCGACGAGAGGTAGAAAGCCGCGCTCACCTTTTTCCCCCGCGAATTTTTCCCGCACGCAGCCAGCCTCCGGCTGCGCGAGGGAAAAATTCGCTCAAAACAGGTGGCAGGGAAAAATCGTTTACTACCACTCGAAAACGCCTAAAGGCGTAAAGACCCCGAATCAAGCGGTATTCTAAATCGGGCAGCGTTTGGGGCGGCAAATACGCTCCCCAACAAAACGAAAGCGGGGCGGTATTCAATTGGTTTTTCCGGTTCGGTTCAACCGCAACGCGGTTTTGGGGCAAGCGTTTATCCTGAAAATCTGCTGGATTTCAAAAAATTATTTTACGAAAAGGAAATGAGAGATATTTTTGCCGGTTGCCGAAAATTTGATTGGTGTTGGCACGGGATATTTTATGGGAAGTCGCGAATCCCGCTGATTTTTAGCGATTGAGTTCTATGCTGCTTTTAGCCTGCGAATTAGACATTTTGTTTATTGTACAAATTAGCAGACCATTTTTATTTTTTAGCGGCGTGCTTCTAAATTTCTTTAATTTTGACTTTAGAAAAGAAACCATAACAGTCTGCTGTGGAGTGGGGAGACTTTCCAGCCACGTTACCAATTTCTGAAGAGCGTTATCTGATTCTTGTCCCGGTTTAGCGCAGTAAAATTCGAGCTGAAGTCGAACCAGCCGGACTTCATCGCGCA
>CAYZMZ010000251.1:0-1253 GCA_964479655.1 uncultured Planctomycetaceae bacterium | reverse complement strand
AGGCGTTAGACTAGCTTCCAGCTTTCGCCAGCCATCAAGCGTAGTCGGATTATTGGGATCGGACGGTTTTCTATTTCCAATGCGTACAAATAGCCATGGATCGTATTTTGTCCCGCCTATACGAATATCGCTTTTTCCGCTGGAATGCAAACTCATCTGCTGCGGAATTTTACACCCCATTTCCTCTTTTGGAAAAAGCATTTCAGGCGTATTGCTATACCATTTATCTAAAAGTACTTTTTCGGCGGCAGGTCGGGGTTTGATGAGAATTTCTACCGTTGTCTCGACTTGTTTCATCTTTCCTTGCAGTTCAACACCGCTTAAAAAGCGAAAGTTATACTTGCCTCCCTCTGGAGGGATATTATTGTCTATTTCTTTCCAAAAAGCAATTTCCATGTCTTCAAGCGGAGGAAACTCAAAGTAATGCTTTGCCTGAAGACGTTTTTCTCTGGCTTGCAAATCTCGCTTGGGTAAAATATGCTTGGAAAACACACCTGATTGAAATTCTGGCTGCCAAATGTATTTTTCGATATGTTTTATGTTGAAAATTTCAGCCTGACCAAACCAGCTTTGGTAAATCGGCTCTGAACTGAAATCGACATAAGATTTCACGCTATCTTTCGAGATGTTTTCATCGGTTGTAATCACGTATACGGTATCACCATAGTAGATTTCTTTAGGATAAATTTCAACCGTATGACGAATTGGACACGATGTATCAAAGTTAAAAACAACTGATTCGACGTTGCCATCAGTTGGAACATACCTTATAAGCACAGTTTCTTTTTCATCACATCCTGTAGCTGTTAAAATCGCTATCAAAAATAATATGGAAAATAGAACTTTCATAATAACGTGTCCTTAAAATTGGGGATTACCGAAATTCCCGAACCGCAGGGCGGCATGGCAGGGTTAATAAACGTCTGTTTCAGTTTACGGGTATTTCTCATCTTCTTTGATTGTACAATATAACAATATGGAAGTCAAGCGGTTATCCTGAAAAAACATTGATTTCAGCATTTTTTTAAGGGAGGGGAGAGGTTTTTCGCCCGTTGCCCAAAAGTTGGTTGGCGGGGTAAAGGGGTATTTTGCGGGAAGGCACGAAGACTCGAGCCGGGGAGGCGGTTCGGCTACCGCCGGTTACCAGAAAAAGGAGGTAAAATAGTTCAAGGCGATTTTACGGGAAGGCACGAAGACTCGAAGTTCACGAAGAAGAATTGAGGTTGGATTTTCGATAATATCGGAATTTGCCC
>CAYZMZ010000250.1:0-5536 GCA_964479655.1 uncultured Planctomycetaceae bacterium | reverse complement strand
GATTTAATTCTCCGGCAGCTGCGAGTAAAGAATTTTTCCCGCTTCGTTTCGCGGAATACTATCAATCGCGGTTACCGTAAACGCGGCAGGATTGAGTTTGGTAAGCTCAGAGAGGGTAATTTTCGTCGCCTGACAATCCGTTCCAGTTTCTACAAAAACCTTCATGGCATCGTCTTGCCCCACGCAAGCGGATTCTATTCCGTGTTGATGCAACAGTTCCTGAACCTCGTCCAGATTAACCCGATTCCCGTATATCTTCAGAAATCGCTTTTTTCTCCCCACGATATAGTAAAATCCGTCGGCATCTTTTTGGGCAATATCGCCGGTTTTCAAAACGCCGTGATTGTCATCTTGGCGGGATAAATCCTCCCGGCAGACCGCATACCCCAAGGAAACATTGTTTCCGCGATAGCATAACTCTCCCGGAATTTGCGGGTCTAAAATAATATTGTTGTTGTCGTCAATAAGAAATAACTCGCCCCCTGGAATGGCAACGCCGATACTGGTTTCGCGCCCTGCAAGCGATTTCCAAGGCATGTACGAAATTCGAGCCGTCGCCTCGGTTTGTCCGTACATAACGATAAATTTTATCCCTTTTTGTTTGCAGATTTCCTCAAATTCAATTACCAAATCAGGGGGCAGATGTCCACCCGCCTGGGTAATATATTTAATCGAGGGATAATTCATTCGAGCGAATCGGAGTTTTTTAAGCATCTGATAAATGAACGGAACTCCACCAAAATTCGTGGGCTGCTCCGTTTTAATCAAACTCCAAAAATTCCGGTCCATCAAAGTAGCGTCGGTCAGAATTATTGAACCGCCTTGAATTAAATGCGAATTGATTATCGAAAGTCCATAGGAATACGTCATCGGCAAGGTTGTTATTGCCCGGTCTGACGAATTTATTTCCAAATACTGGGCTATTGACCTCGCGTTCGATTCCAAATTTTCGTACGACAAACGCACAAACTTGGGACTGCCGGTACTGCCGGAAGTCGTTAAAATAATCGCTAATTTATCAAAAAGCGGAGTCCCCGATCCGGACAGCGATGTAAGCTGATAAACACCTGAATCGTTTGGCTGAAAGATAAAATCGGGCTTATAACAAGCAATCAGATTGTCTACCAATTCGCGTGAAACCGTATGGCTGATCATTACCGGCACAATGCCATGTCGAATAAATCCAGTATAAGCCGCAATACAATCGGGACTATTACTGCCGATTAAAAATACCAGCGACCGGCTTGGTATAGATTTTGACAGCGTATCTCCCCTGTCGATAAGCCATTTATAGGAATAACACCGCGAATCGGTATCGATCAGTGCAGTATGTTCTCCAAATTGTTCCAGCCCAGAAAATAAAGCCATCAAAAATCACTTTTTACGAATATTTGAAAACACTTATTCATACAACAAAAACTACAAACGGTTCTAACAATTCAATCTGGAGGTAATCAGTTCTTTCCCAATTATACTGATTCCACTTGAAATTTTTCGGATTGTATTATCACAAACAGCCGTTTCATTTCGCCTTAATCTGTAAAACCAAGAGTTTTTATTCCTGAGGGGGCGAAATCAAAACGGTGTCGATAAAAAAATTAAGCAGTCACAGTATAACTCGAAAAGTTACTGGTTACACCAATTATTTACGCTCAGATTTGTACATCGTATTTTGCCAATAATTCTTTACCCTTGTCGTAGGAACTGAAGTCGATAATATCTTCGGTTTCAAACATGATATCGAAAGCCTCTTCCAATTCGGCGATCATTCCAACATGACCAACGGAATCCCAAGCAGGCACGCTTTGGTACTTTAAGTCTGAATTTAACTGCGCTTCGGTCAGTGCGAAGGCGTCCATAAAAATTTTATTGTACTTTTCCAAATTCGTCATAATATATATCCTCTCGGTAAAAATTATTCAGGTATCCAATAACTGAAGGCGTATTCTGACAAGGAGTTCTTGTCTCCAATTAGACAAAAACAGCCTTCCAGAACAAAAAACATACCGTCAATAATATCCGCATTATACAAAAAACGGTATTGATGTCAACAGCAATTCACAATATTCAAATATTTGATGTTTCCCTTGAGAAACTAAACGGTAATCTCTCCCAATTGCATAGAAGCCGCTCCCCAGGTAAGCCCTGCACCAAAGGCACTCATAAGTATTTTAGACCCCGGTTTGCATTTTCCATTTTTAATGGCATCCAGCAACAGCATCGGCAACGACGTTCCGCCCAAATTACCAACATTTACCATATTGACAAATTGTTTTTCTTGCGGTACTTTCAGAATTTTATAGAGCATTTCGACCATCATTTTATTGGCTTGATGAAACAGAACCAAATCGTAATTGTCTATAGTTTCATTATGCTGTTCCAGCGATTCCCGTAAAAACTTAGGAATAATATGTACAACAAAATGAAAGACGGCCGCCCCGTCCATTTTGGTATCTTTTAGCGTTCTTACGTTTCCCGCCGAATCGATTTCTTCTATTATTTTGGAAGCATCATACGGTTGACGCGCCATGCCCATCGGGATAATAATTCGATCTCTTTGGGAGCCATCGGTTCCAAAGGTAAACCAATTAAATGAAGGACTGGGCATAGATACCGACTCAACCAGACAGGCAACCGCCCCATCTCCGTGAATGGGAAGTAACGCTCCGTCTTTGGGATTGATTAATTTGGAAGGGGTATCCGCATTAATGGCCAAAATTCGCTTACAAGCTCCGGTAGCAATCAAACCATTTACCGTAGCCATATTATGAATATAACCAGGACAAGCCTGCATTATATCGAATGTACAACAACTTTTCGACAGCTTTAATCGGTCTTGCAATACGCTGGAAGTCGTCGGCGAAATATAATCAGGAGACAACGTCGCGAAGGTTAAGCCGTCTATGGTTGACCTGTCGATATCCATCTTATTCAATAATCTGTCAGCAGCCTGGAAAGCTAAATCGGACGCGGTTTCGTCCGGTCTAACGGCTCGTCGCTGTTGAATACCAATTACCTTCAAAAAGGACTCCATATTAGTATGGGGAAAGCGTTCAATTAATTCCTCGTTGCTGATTATTCTATCGGGCAATTGGCAATCCATGCCCGATATAGCGGGATAAAACATTAATTGTTCTCCTTCATGCAAGCGTTCAAAATATCACGCAAGGTTGTAAAATCTTCAAGCGACATGTCCATCAAAGGGATTAAATCATACTGCTCGAATAGTTCACCAAACAATTGCGCCTTCTTGATACTATCGATATTTAAGTCGTTTTGTAAATTCGCGTCGAGAGAAACCATGCTTTCAGGGTATCCCGTTTGTTCGACGACAAAATTTATCAAGAATTTTTCCAATGCTAACGCCTTGGAAGATTCCGGGGCGGCTTCCGTTGCCTTTGCAGCGGTAGTCGTACCCATTTTAGACAGTAAATAATCTCGAATTGACGCTAAAGTGGGGAAATCGTCCAGAGACATATTTTCGTCTGTAGGAGCCGAAACGTCCACAAAATGGAATTGTTCGTTCAACTCGCCGATCAACTGCGCTTTTTTGATGCTGTCGATTCCCAAATCGCCCTCCAAATCGGCGTCCATTTCAACCATTTCTTCGGGATAGCCGGTTTGTTCTACAACGAAATTTATCAACAACGATTCTAATTCCGCCTTCGACGGTCCGGAAATATTAGCAGAAACTGCCGGTTTTATTTCCGGTTTGACGGGTTCTGCAACCGGCTGTTGAGGCTCGGGTTTTGATTCCGTCTTACTTTCTTCCGTCTTGGCTGCAACAGTCGAACCTCCCATTTTAGACAGTAAATAATCTCGAATTGACGCTAAAGTGGGGAAATCGTCCAGAGACATATTTTCGTCTGTAGGAGCCGAAACGTCCACAAAATGGAATTGTTCGTTCAACTCGCCGATCAACTGCGCTTTTTTGATGCTGTCGATTCCCAAATCGCCCTCCAAATCGGCGTCCATTTCAACCATTTCTTCGGGATAGCCGGTTTGTTCTACGACGAAATTTATCAGCAACGATTCCAATTCTGCCTTCGACGGTCCGGAAATATTAGCCGAAACTGCCGGTTTTATTTCCGGCTTGACTGGTTCTGCAACCGGCTGTTGAGGCTCTGGTTTGGAGTCCGTCTTACTTTCTTCCGTCTTGGCTGCAACAGTCGAACCGCCCATTTTAGACAGTAAATAATCTCGAATTGACGCTAAAGTGGGGAAATCGTCCAGAGACATATTTTCGTCAGTCGGAGCCGAAACATCTACAAAATGGAATTGCTCGTTCAACTCGCCGATCAACTGCGCTTTTTTGATGCTGTCAATTCCCAAATCGCCCTCTAAATCGGCGTCCATTTCAACCATTTCTTCGGGATAGCCGGTTTGTTCAACGACGAAATTTATCAGCAACGATTCCAACTGCTTGGCATCAATAGCAAGAACGGACGCTTTTTGGGGTTCTACGGGGACAGGGGCGACTTGGACGGGAGCAGGTGCCGCCTTGAACGGGACAATAAGATCGTCTACCGCCTTTAGTATCGGGGCTTCGGGAATTTGACTTTCGGAAGAAAGGCTCTTCTGTTCTTTTACCGCTCCGCTGGCCGCATTACGCATTTTTATTCGACGAATTTCCGTTGCGTCGAAATGAAAAATCTGCCCTTGAGGAAAATTGGTCATAAATGGCTCCTTTGTCAAGTTCAATAATTTGTTTTATTGACGTTATATGAATTTAATTGATTGTATTCTAATTTATTATTTTCGATTACTATACGGATTCCACTTGACTTTTTCCGGTTTGCATAACAAATCTCAGTCGTTTCATTTCGCCCCAATTGATCAAACAAAAGGCTGTTTGATTCTGGAGGGCGAAATCAAAACGATGTCAAGACGAAAAAATCACGTAGTCATAGTTTAATATTAACGAAACAACAAATTTCGCTTCCGCAGCAAATGCCAACAGTCGCCGATTCCGGGATTTTTTTATCCGATGTTGGCAAGGCAATGTTTTTGTATCGGGTAAAATAGGACGCAGGCTGAGATAATTCGGGGGATTTAGCCCAGTTTTGGCAATTTAATTCTTCGATTGCCGTTATAAGCGAAACCATACCGGCTCCAGAACCCAAATTTCCGACTTGATTAACTACAGAACCGAGCGTAATTTGCGCTGATTCAGACCCGAATTTGTGGGCGGAATCACTAATTGCCTCCGTAACCTGCGCATCGTTTTCGGCGACGCCTGAAAAATCGGCTTGGATAAATGAGGGAAATTTTCCGTCTGAAATACCGGCTTTGCTAATCGCGTTTTCCACGTTTTCGGCTACCGTCGCTCCGTTTCCAAACCCGATTCCCGTAATAACGGCCAGGATTTTATTTTTATCTCGAACGGCGTCTTCGTACCGCTTGAGAATTACCGCTCCGCACCCCTCGCCCAAAACGTAACCGTTGGAACGAGCATCAAAGGGGGAAATCCTGCCGTCTTGCGCCCACGTTCCCTGATTCATCAGAGAATCGATTAACGTCGCTCCGAAATCCTGCT
>CAYZMZ010000249.1:329-5575 GCA_964479655.1 uncultured Planctomycetaceae bacterium | reverse complement strand
CTCTCCTGCCAGCAGTTTACAAACGAAGGCGGGAATAACCGCCGCATAAGCTCCGTTGGGGTCTTGCCGAGGTCCGAAAATATTGAAATAGCGCAGACAAACCGTTTCCAATCCGAAACTGTTATGATAGGCTTGCATATAGGCCTCGCAGGCCAGCTTATCCGCCGCGTAGGGAGAAAGCGGTTCGACAGACAGCGTTTCCCGTTTGGGAGATTCCACTTGATTTCCGTACGCCGCTGCGGAAGCCGCCAAAACGATGCGGCGAATTTTATGTTCACGCATACAATTAAGTACATTTAACGTGCCGCCGACGTTAATTTCATGCGATAATTCCGGCTGCTGAATACTTTTTTGGACGGAGGCCATCGCCCCCAGATGAAAAACGCCCGTACAGCCGGACATTGCGTTGTAAACAACCGATTTATCCCGCAGATCGCCCTGAATAAATTGGATTCTATCGGCAATATCGGCTAAATTCTGCCGCTTGCCGGTAGATAAATCGTCCAAAACAACCACCGATTCTCCTTTTTCAAGCAGAAAATGCGTTAAATTTGAGCCGATAAAACCTGCGCCGCCGGTAACAAGATATTTCATAATAGATAAAACGGGTTGTAAACAACAGGGAACTATACTGATTCCACTTGAAATTTCCCGGTTTACATTATATAAAACAGCCGTTTCATTTCGTCTTAATCGGTAAAACGGGTTTTTTATTCATACGGCGGCGAAATCAATACGGTGCCGATAGAAAAATTCAAGTAGTCCTAGTATAAAACCCTGCTGGATTTTAGTTCTCGGTATACTATACAGTACATTTCCTTTTATTCAAATTAGACGTTGCGTATCAATCTGTACAAAAGGAAATGTAAACGGCGTTCGTTTCAGAATTTACTTTCTGTTTTTCTTCTGAAAATCGAGCATAAAATCACGCAGCTTTATAACGCCTTCAACAGGCATGGCGTTGTAAATCGAGGCGCGGCAACCGCCGACAGAACGATGTCCCTTCAAAGAACACAGTCCAGCCGCCGTTGCTTCAGAAAGAAACTGCGCGTCTTGCTCCGGCGTCTGCATACGGAATGGAACGTTCATAATAGAACGGCATTCAGGTTTGGCGTGTCCGATATAGAATCCCTCCGAGGTGTCAACCGCTTCGTACAGCATAGCCGCCTTCTTCTGGTTGATGGCGTACATCTTATCCAGACCGCCGATTTCATTGATCAGCCAGTCTGTAACCAGCTTAACCATGTAAACGGCAAACGTAGGCGGCGTATTGTGCATGGACCCCTTCTCGTTTTGAAGTTTGTAGTCCAACATAGACGGCAAACCAGCCGGGCAGCGATCTAACAGGTCTTCTCGCATAACAACAATCGTAACACCGGCCGGTCCGATATTCTTCTGCGCGCAAGCGAAAATGCAACCGTAATCATTGATGTCAATCGGCTTATGAAGGAAATCGGAAGAGGCGTCGCACAGAAGCGGAACTCCATCGGGTGTTTTCGGAGCGGATTTGAACTGAACGCCCTGAATCGTTTCGTTACAACAATGATAAACGTAAGCCGCATTCGGATCGAAATCCAATTCAGACTGTTCCGGAGTACGGATAAAATTATCGGCAGAGCCGTCCCAGCAGGCGCGGACGGTCGTTTGCGTTTTCGCCTGTCCCATGGCGGTCTTGCTCCAGGTTCCGTCGACAATATAATCTACAGACTTGCCTTTAGCCAAATTCATCGGCAGCATTGCAAATTGAAGACTAGCTCCGCCTTGAAGGAACAGAACTCGGTAGTTGGCGGGAATATTTAATAAACTGCGAAGGTTCGCCTCCGCTGCGGCAATAATCGCCTCAAACGGTTTGGAACGATGGCTCATTTCCATTACAGACATACCGCTGTTGTTGTAATTGAGCATGTCTTCCTGCGCTTGCTTTAAAGCCGGAAGGGGTAACATGGCCGGACCTGCCGAAAAATTGTAAATACGATCCATTGTATTATCCTTTATAAATTAAGGTTTAGGGGGTATGGGTAAGTATAAACAGGCAAGAATAACTATTCCGCAAGCGGGCTAACGCAGCCGGCATGAAAAAAATTATTCATTCCAAACACTGAACTGATTCCACATGAAATTTTCCGGTTTATATCGTCATAAACCAGTCGTTTCATTTCGCTCCAGTCGGTTAAACATAAAAACCTAGTCGTCTGAGGGGTGAATCGGAGTTTCTCCGTTGAGCACGCACATCGCGTTTTCCGCCGCACGTTGTTCAGCTTCCTTTTTCGATTTTCCCCATGCTGAGGGATAGCAAAATCCCGCAACTTTAACTGCAATTTTAAAGCACTTGGCGTGTTCTGGACCTTGAATATCAAGTAGAACGTAAGCCGGGGGCTTTCCGTGAGTTCGCTGTATTAAACATTGGAGAGTAGCTTTGTAATTTTCGCCCTCTCGTCCTTCCAGAGCTTCTTCTACGTGAGGAAGGAAATTGCGTTCTACGTACGCGCGCGCGGTTTCAAAGTCGCTATCCAAATAAATAGCGCCAATAAGAGCCTCTTGCAAATTCGCTAACAGAGAGGAAGGCTTGAACACGTTTTGGGCCATACCGCGACCCAAATGCAAAAATTCGCCTATCCCCTGAGATTCGCTTACCAAAGCACATGTTTGACGGCTAACGACGACAGACTTGATTTTTGTCATATCACCTTCGTTAAAATCGGGATATTCCCGAAACAGGTAATCGCAAATTACCAAGCCTAAAACCGAATCTCCTAAAAATTCAAGCCGTTCGTTAGACCTACAATGGGAAATTGCACCTGAGGAATGGGTCAGAGCTTCTTCCAAAAGAGCCTTATCTTTAAACACGTATTCTAACACGCGTTCGCAAGCGGGAATATTATTATCCGTTTCCTCGCTTACTTCGGCAGGATCGAAAAACGAAACCATGTTGATTTGGGTAGTTTATACGTGTCTGAATTAATTGTTTATTTAATATTTTAAGGGAAAATGCCAAACTTGCAATTCCCAAAATTCGTAAAAATCTATATCATACAGTACGAGGTGAGTTTTTCGATTTCCAATTTAACCAATATGCTAGTAAATCGAACCAGAAAAACCCAATCGTTGTCCGTATTATATCACGAATTGAAATTTCTAAAGCCCCCCTAGGGCAAGAAATAGGTCAATTTGATAAAAAAATACTTAATAAAGGTGTCTAATATGATTTTTAAAAATATTACTGTTATATTTGTCGCTCTAACGATGGTCGGAGCTTTGATTCCGGCTGTCGCCCAAGAAAAAACAGAACCGGAGGTTAATCAGGCAAAAAGTTTGTCCAAGGCCTTTAGAACCGCCTCGAAAAAGGTACTTCCGGCTGTAGTCCAAATTAAATTGTTCGATAGTATAGATATTCCCGGAATTGGGTCGGGCGTTGTTATCGATCCCTCCGGTATAGTTTTGACGAATAATCACGTTTCAGAAAACGAAAAGAATCTGTTTGTTCAACTGGATGACGGACGAATTTATAAAGTGCTGCAAATACGCAGCGACCCGTTTACCGACTTGGCGGTTTTACAGATAAAACCCGAAGAACCGCTGATTTTTGCCAAATTGGGCGATTCCGATTCGATGGAAATCGGCGATTGGGTCTTGGCGATCGGCGCTCCGTTTTCTCTTGATCAGTCGGTTAGCGCCGGAATAATCAGCGCAACAGGACGATCGTTGCCTGACATGCCCCGCGCTGCGATGATTCAAACCGATGCGGCTATCAATCCAGGCAACTCTGGAGGACCGCTGGTTAATTTAGACGGCGAGGTGATCGGGATTACCTCCGCTATTTATTCTCAGCAAGGCTCTTACGAGGGTATCAGTTTCGCCATTCCGTCGAATATGGTTCGCTGGGCGTCAAACGAATTACTTCGATATGGAAAAGTACGCCGTTCGTATTTGGGCGTTGCGACGGCGGCGGTTCCCACGCACGAAATAAAAGCCAAGGGGTTACCGCTTCGTCCTGCTGTTAAAATTACCCGATTTCTTCCCGGCAGTCCTGCGGAAAAATCCGGCTTAAAGCTGGGCGATATTATTCTCGACTACAACGGAGAGCCGACAAAAACAGCGTCTGATATTCAGCGTTTGGTAGAACGGACGCCCGCCGGAGCTATCGGTAAAATCAACATCTACCGGGAAGGCGGAACGCCTGTTCCGCTGTTGCTGGTTCAGGTTCGTATGGAAAGCATGCCCGAAGATTTTCTCGAAAGAGCCGCCGCGCCTACCGAAACGGAAGATATTCAGCTGTTTGAATCTAAAGAATTGGGCTTTTCAGCAATCGACCTGCATAAACAGCTGGCAAACCAGCTTAAAACGACTCCTAATTCCGGTATTTACGTTATGAGCGTTACCGCCGGCACCATAGCACAAAAAGCGGGATTGAAAGAAGGCCTGATTATCGACGGCTGCAACGGAGTTTCCGTTAAAACCGTCAGCGAGTTTACCAAAGCCTTGGACAATCGAACTCTGAACCAAGGGATAACCTTTGACGTGCGAAAGGGGAACCGAAGAAATCAGTTTATGATTAAAAAATAACGTAATATATTCATGCTGAACAAATACTACCTCGTCTCATTAAATGAACATATTTGTATCATGGTAACTTGTTCTTTTCTCAACGCAGTTTCGATTTCGCCCCATAAATAAAACGCCTCGCATTTTACGGATTGGAGCGAAATGAAACGGCAGATTTGTAGCCATAAAACTAAACCGACAAAATTTACAAGTGAATGTTAGCTTATTTGATGTTTTCTTGCTCCGCCTTGTTTATCAGGGCTTTTTTCCGCATGGAACGGACGGTAAATATTATCGATAGCAGTACAACGCCTCCGACGAATAAGTCAATTCCAAACAGCAATCCGACAATCCAGGTTGAATCCATCGGAATAACCCAGAGGATTAAAATACCTAATATTACCGACATGAACCCGCTAAATACCTGCAGTCCGTAGGACATTCCGCTGATTCTTCCGATGCCGAAAATTTTCAGACAGCCTTCAACCAGAAAGAAAATACCCAGCGTTAAAGACAAGGCGTACAATCCCAGCAACGGGTGCAAAAGCATAATTCCGCCGGAAAGTATCGCAAACAACGACAATAATCCAACCATAATCCGCTGACCTATAGTCGGCCAGGCGAGCAGATGGAAGGCAAACGTCAGCCCCGCTCCGATCATCACGCAGCCGATTACAACGTCGATTATTTCGCTAAAGAAAAAG
>CAYZMZ010000249.1:0-319 GCA_964479655.1 uncultured Planctomycetaceae bacterium | reverse complement strand
TCGCTACAATTCCCAATATACAAATCGTTGCGGCGGCAGCAATAAGCGGAATCGACGGATGGGGTAACTTAAACGCCGACGGCTGAACTACAATATCATCGGTTTTATCATTATAATAGGATGTTGTTGGATTCATTTTTTCTTCTCCTGTTTGATTCAATAACTCAAGTGGAACTATTTTCACCCAATTATTCCTTTGACTTCTACCGCATACCGTTGAAGGGGAATAATCAAGTAAACATAGATAAAATAGAAACTCAATACGTTAATCCAATTTTAGAGCGACGGTCAAATAGAACCGGCGGAGCACAACGTTCTG
>CAYZMZ010000248.1:0-5591 GCA_964479655.1 uncultured Planctomycetaceae bacterium | reverse complement strand
GATACCTTTTTAGATGGGGAACTAAAAGGAACGAATTTTTTCGACGTTGAAGAATCGATTTCCGATTTTCTTTCGGCTTTATTTTGACTTTTCATAACCTCCCCCTTTCCAGAGTGCGGATTTACGGATAAGATATACTATATTGACCTAACAACATATTATACAACAGCAGTCAAGAAAGGAAATCGATATGTCCGTTAATTGTAGTATTTACGGTAAACTGCCTACCGGGGCGGAAGTTCAAATGTTTACTCTGACCAATTCGCATGGACTTACCGTCCGGGTAATAAACTACGGAGCAACGCTAATCGGAGTTGAAACGCCCGATAAAGACGGCAAGCTGGATAACGTAACCCTGTCCTTGGACGGTCTGGACAATTATGTTAAAGGACATCCATTTTTTGGCTCTACTCCTGGTCGCTATGCCAACCGTATAGCCAACGGAACGTTTACTTTAGAAGATAAAGAATATCAACTTACCCGCAACGAAGGCGTCAATCATCTTCATGGGGGTAAAGTCGGATTTGATAAACGTCTTTGGACGGCGCAGGTTTTGCTCGACAGTAACGATTCGGGTGTTGAAATGAGGTACGTTTCTCCCGACGGCGAAGAGGGCTATCCCGGTACGTTATCCTGCAAGGTTACGTATTCGGTCAACGAAGACAACGAATTAATTATGGATTACTTCGCAACCACGGATAAGGCGACTGTTCTCAATTTAACCAATCACGCATACTGGAATCTATCGGGAATTTCCAGCGGAACAGACACCAAGCCGCTTTCCGTTCGGAATCAGATGGTTAGAATTCACGCCTCCAATTATCTGGAGGTTTCTTCCGCTTGTATTCCTACCGGGAAGTTAAAATCGGTAGCTAATACAATTATGGATTTTACCGACTATCGCTGCGTTGGTCAGGATTTGGACAGTGTACAGAATGGCGGTTATGATCATTGCTACGTATTGGACGGACGGTGCGGATTTTTACGTCCGGCAGCCGAGGTTTACGATCCGCAGTCTGGCAGAACCATGTCGGTAAAAACCACGCAGCCTGGAGTACAATTGTATACGGCGAATTTTCTCGACGGCAGTCAGTCCTGCAACGGGATAAAATTCCCCGCTCAATCGGCGTTGTGCCTGGAAGCGCAAAATTTCCCCGATGCGCCCAATCACCCGGATTTCCCCGTCTGCGAGTTGTATCCGGGAGAGGAATATCGACAAACTACGGTACATAAATTTGGAATCTGGGAGTAAAAAATAATTTCAGGGAGAAAATTAAAATGAATTTAAGTGATTATCAGCAACTATCGACCGAACAATTGCAGCAAAGGATTGAATCCGTAAAAAAACAGGCGGGCAGTCGGCTGACTATTTTGGCGCATTATTATTGCATGGACGAGGTTGTTGACTTGGCGGATTTTTCGGGCGATAGTTTGGGACTGTCTGAAAAAGCGGCGGCCGCAGATACGGACGCAGTTTTGTTCTGCGGAGTTTATTTTATGGCTGAAACGGCGGATATTCTGCTCAATCGACCGGAGAAAATTTCCCAGCGAAATGGAAGAACCATCCCTGTTATGATAACCGACTTGGACGCCGGGTGTCCGATGGCTGATATGGTTACGCTCGCCCAGGCGGAAGAATGCAAGCGGCAGCTATCTCAAATCATGGATTTTAGTGCGATTACGCCGATTACGTATATCAATTCGTCGGCGGCTATCAAAGCGTTTTGCGGCGATAACGGCGGAACGGTTTGTACCTCGGCTAACGCGGATCGAATTATGAATTGGGCCTTATCTAAATCTGAAAAGATTCTTTTTCTGCCGGACGAACATCTAGGACGCAATACCGCGTTAAAACGCGGGATAGACGAAAGTAAAATTGTTGTCTGGAATCCAGACGCCGATTCTTCCGAACGCGCGGCGACTTTGGAGGCTTGTAAAAAGGCGTCGGTTATTTTATGGAAGGGTTTTTGCCCGATTCATCAACGTTTTTCCGTCGATATTATTCAGAATATCCGCACGGAAACGCCGGACGCGCAGATTTGGGTTCATCCCGAAAGTCCGCACGAAATTGTTAGGCTCTCCGATGGGTCGGGATCAACAACCAAACTTATCAGCGTTGTAAATCAGGCGGCTCCCGGCTCGACTTTGGCGATTGGAACGGAATGGAAACTGGTCGAGAGATTACGAAAACAGAATCCCGATAAAAAATTTATCTGGCTGGGAAAATACCCGTCTGTTTGCAGTAACATGGCTAAAAGTACACTTCCTAAAATGGCGTATGTTTTGGAGAACTGGATTGCGGGAAAGATTGAAAATCAGGTTCAGGTAGACGGTCGGATTGCCGATTCCGCCTATAAAGCTCTTCAAAAAATGCTCAGTATTAAATAGGCGAAAACAGGCGATTGACATGATTTGTCAGTCTGCAACAAATTTCTAAAAATAATCCGGGGTTACGGGAGATGAAAACGATTTCCCGTAACTTCTTTTTATATAATCGGTTATAGAAATATTATTTCGTTTCTTTTCTTCTCCTTGTAATCCAAAAATAAAATATTTGGATTATTTTATTTGCTTTTTCTCTCTGGTGTCGTAAACTGTGCGGTTATTACAAAAAAGCATTTTGTTTATTTCTTCGATTTTTCCAATGTTCGCCTGCTTTTCAGCGGAGGCGAATTTTTCAAATAATTTCGCAGACGTAAACCAGACAATTGTATGTCTGCTTCCCCTTTTTTCACCGTTTAGAGATATATACCGCGATGGAAAATAATTATCATAACGCACCGTACCTAATAATTATCGAATTGAATCAAGCCTGGCATCGGAAAAGTGAATTTGATATGCCCAGTTCAGGTCTTGTAAGAGAGATAATATCCGATCCGATTCGTCATGTAGAAAGTTTTATTCGCAGTTTCAACAGTCTTTCTCTGGACCGGCATTCTAACGGTTGGGCGGCATTGACTTGGGATAAACCGATTCCCGGCTACGTTGTTAAAATCCTGCCCATACTGATTGATTCCGAATAATCGATGGTTAGGACGTATTCGGAAATATTACGGGAAGACACGCCCTCGAGGCGGGATTCAACCGCTGGACTGCTGCCCGTTACCGAAAATTTGGTTGGCGGGAGTAATAGGCGATTTTACCGGAAGGCGCGAAGACACGAAGAGAGGAATATAAGGATAGGTTTTGAGGTTCATCCGGTAATTTAGTACCTGCCCGCCGCCTGGTAGCGCGGGCAGGGGATTAAAGTGGGGATATGTTCAGCCCCGGACTAAAGTCCGGGGTTATGGAGAAGACATTCCCCTCCATAATCCGCCACTTCAGCGGCGTTCTACCAAACGGGAACCCTCTACGGCGTTGGAATTGTTACAAATCGGAGCGTTCTATTGAGAACCTTAAAAACAGGTTTGAACGATGATTTCTACCGTTTTATCCGCCGCGCCCTGTTGAGAGAGAACCAGATTTTGTGCCCGCTGTCCGATCGCCGCTGTTTGATCGGGATTCGCCAGGCATTGAGCAACAAATTGCTGTAATTGCGTACCGTCCTGAACAACTTTTGCCGCCTGCGCTTCTAGCAGCAACGAAACTATATCGCGAAAATTACTGGTCTGGGGACCAAAAGAAACCGCTGCGCCGTAAGCCGCCGGCTCGATCATATTTTGTCCTCCGCGGCTACCCATGCTTCCGCCGACAAAAGCGATATGGCACGTTCCCCACCAGGCACTTAACTCACCCATCGCATTGACCAATAAAATTTTAGCGGGACGACCGGTTGTCGAATCCGCCGTTGTTTCCGAGTTTAAATCCGTTCGTTTTACAAAAACCGCTTTGTTTTCCGAAAGCATTTCCGCAACCGATTCAAATCGTTCTGGATGCCGCGGAACGATTATCAGACGAAGCTGCGGATACGTATCGGTAAGCGAGTTAAAGGCGTCTAACGCCATTTTTTCTTCAGGGTCTTGAGTACTGCCAGCCAGAAAAACAATGTCTTGTTCGGAAATCCCCGCCCAGAAATCCCCGGAAGTGTTGGAGCCTGAAAGTTTTTTCACCGCGCAAACCGCCGCTGAATTTCTGTCGGTTTTCGCTCCGTCAAACTTTATAGAACCGATCGTAATCACGTTTTCAGGGGCAACGCCTAGTTCTATAAACTTATCGGATACAGATTTACTTTGAGAAATGACTTTATCTACCCGTTTGAAAGCAGAACGCAAAAAAAACTTCGCCCGGCGGTAGGATTGAAAGCTCTTATCGCTGATTCGTCCGTTTGCAACGATTAATTTAACGCCTGCATTTTGAGCGAATCGGGTTAAATTCGGCCAGACTTCCAGCTCCGCCAGAATAATCGCAGTCGGCTTAATACGATTAATGGCGCGTTTTACCGCCCAGGAAAAATCAAGCGGAAAGTAGAAAACGGTATAGTTTTCAAACCGCTTTTTCGCAACTTCCATCCCGGTTTTTGTTGTGGTGGAAATAACGCACCGAACGCCGGGAATCGTCTTTTCCAGCCGAGAAACCAGAATCGGCAATAAATTCACCTCGCCGACGGAAACGGCGTGCAGCCAGAGCGTTGGTTGAGAAATCGGGGGTAAAATCGGCACGGCTCCCCATAGCTTTTGACTTAGACCTTCCCGATAACGGCCGGTAGTCCAAGCACGAAATAAAAGCCATGGCGAAGCCAGTAACAGCAACAGCAGGTAAACTATATCTAGCATTGAACGGGGGAGCGATAATTCAGATTATTGGAGTGTATTGGCCAACAATTCCATCGGCAATCCGACGACGTTGCTTTCCGGTCCTTCGATAATATGAACCCAGTCGTTTCCGTCCTGATAGCCAAACGCGCCGGCTTTACCGCGCCATTTTTTGGTTGCGATATATTCATCGATTTGTTCATCTGAAATATCGTCCATCTTCATTTGAGTTTTGGCAATTCGGGTTTTTAGGATTCCGCCTTGCAAAATACATAGACAGCTAACCACGAAATGCTCTTTTCCGCGGAGAGTTTGGAGCATAACCTTGGCGTCGGCGGCGTCTTTGGGCTTGCCGAAGATTTCGTCCTTGTTGATTTCACCGCCGTAAATTTCGTCTTTAATTCGCAACGGTACGACCGCAACGGTATCGCACCCTACAATAGTAGGAGTACAGTGCGGGTTTTCCTCGCGTTTGGCGGCGTAGACGTTAAGAACTTTAGCTTGCGCCATGCGCATAACGTATTGTAACGCCGTTTCGTTTTTTCGACGCGGCGTTTCGACCTTTTCGTCTGCGGGAACAACTTCAAATTTATAACCTGCGTTGGTAAGCAGTTTTTTCCGTCGGGGAGATCGGCTGGCCAAAATAAAAGGCTGAGGCATCGGTAATCTCTTTCTGAATTAAATTTTCCAACTGGACATAAAAAAACAATTTGAATGAATCGGAGGCTACTTGACTTTTGCTTGATGATGTGCCATAATAAAGCCTTGTCATTTTCCTGATTATATACTGGTTCCACTTGAGTTTTTCCGGTTTGAATAACAAACTCCAGTCGTTTCATTTCGCTCCCCTCAATAAAACAAAGGGTTGTTTTATTCTGTTCGGGCGAAATCAAAACGACG
>CAYZMZ010000247.1:0-5601 GCA_964479655.1 uncultured Planctomycetaceae bacterium | reverse complement strand
TTTCTAATTTGAAGCTGCGGAAGATCCGCAGTCGTTTTATACGATGGAACGTAAAACCTGATTGAGAGGTGTTATTATGAGACAGGCTTTATGTGCTTCGATTTTGTTGTTTTGCTGCTTTGTATGCAGCAGTTTAATGGCAGCAGATTTGGAAGATGCTGCTGCAATGACAGCATTTAATTCGTTTCGAGCGCGAAGCGGATTAGCTCCGTGCGTTTTGGACGCGAATCTCCAAAACATCGCTCAGGCGCATTCAAACCGAATGTATAATTCGCAGCGAATGTTCCACAGCGGAACGCCTGGGGTTGCTGAAAATGTGTTTATGGGCAGTATTTGCGGGCTTCATGCTGTCAACGCATGGATAAACAGTGCCGGACATCGCGCCAATATGCTCGGTCCCTATACGCGAGTAGGAATCGCTCACGCAGGCGGATTTTATACGATGGTTTTACAATAATCGTTGTACGAACTGATTGAGAACAGGGGCGGGCGTCATAGTCCGATGAATTCCGCCCGCTTTTGAATATCGCTTAAGACATATGACCAGCCGCATGGGCGGTTGGCCATACATTCCCCCATTCCCCTTTTTTAAGGATATGATTATGACAAAATCGCTTTTATCGTTTCAGTCCGCCTTGCTACAAGCAGTGCGTTGTGGATTATGGGTCTTTGCTGCTATTGGTGTTTTTTGGAACTTGGCGTTTATTTCGCCTTCCGCGCAGATTCTGGCAGCCGATGTCTCGGACGCCAAAACGGAGGTTACAGAAAAAACCAAGGATTTTGATTGGTGTACTGTTGTTTATCCTGAAAAGGTGATTCCTGGTCAGAATTTTTCTGTAAAAATTACGCCAAAGAAGATTCCTGACGGACAGAAAATTGGCGGCGATATTCATCACGCCAAAGCGAACGCCTACATCGGTTTTGCCGCATGGGGAGGAAATCCGAAACCGGCTAAATCAGGAGAAACGTTGACATTTACCTATAAAATGACGGATTATCGGTCTGACGACCAGGGCTGTCAACCGATTTTCTACCTGACAAACAATGGCTGGAACGAGGCAACATTCAAGGCTCCCTGTCCGGTTATCTTGCCGCTTCTGACAGATGAAATCCGCAAGACGTTCAAGCCGGATTCTGTAACGTTTAAAAAGAGCTGGCTTTCTATTGGAACACCGCTCAACGAGTCTGGCGGAAAGCCGAACTGGAAGGCAGGAGAGAAAATCGTTGTTCCGTTTGAATATTACGTCGATCCTTCAGACGATTGGGGCAAGACGCAAGTCGTTCTCTGGGTCGTTGGACCGTGGATTGACTGCCCAGACGGAAAGTACGCTAAAAACCGAACACATGTGAACTACGGCGGCTGCGGCGCACCTGATACGCCGTGCGTGATTGGAAAGCGGACAAAATCGCAATGGACGCTCACGCTTCCGAAACCTTATGCCGACGCCGAGCCTGAAAAAGGCAAATTCGGTGATTCGCTTCTTTTAATCGCCCAATTTCGGGGCAACGACGGCAAGTTTTGGCCTTGGCAGCAGCGAGCCGGTTTACCCTGTTTTTCGCGTTCGAGCGGTTATTTTGATATTGATGCGTCAACTACAGGTAATCTATTCACGTATGATCAAAAAGTTGTTATGCGTGCCGTGCCGATGGAACAAACAAAAAATCTGGCTGCCTCAACCATCAAATGGATTGTAACCGATACGGACGGAAAAAAGGTTACCTCGGGTTCGGTTGAATTTCCGGGTATCAATGATTCAGCAGTCGATATTCCGATTAATATCCAGCAAAAGGGAACGTTTCTAATCAGCGCGGAATTGACCGGAACACTCAAGTCGAATAATGCAAACGGAGACGCACATAATAGCAAAACGATTAAAGAATCGCGTGAAATTACGTTCGCCCGAATTCCGAATTTAAAGGCGCGAATCGGGAACAACGCAACGCCGTTTGGCGGTCAGAAGTTTTTTGGCTGCGAAGAAGCGGTCGAAGCAGCGCGTCTGTTGGGGATGAGTACTTGCCGTGTTTGGCTGAGCTGGAAGAATCTTGAGCCGGAACGGGGATTTTATAATCCGTCCGAGTGGGAAAGTCTTCGACGCAACGTCGATCAACTGAAAAGCAACCATATCCGTCCCTGGTTTTTGATTGACGATATTCCTGCCTGGGCGATAACCAATCCAACCGCTTTTGGCGGTCAGTTTACCGCTTTGCCGGTTCAAAACGCTGACATTGAACATATTATCACCAGGTTATCAATCGTGTTCAAAAATGATATAATCGGTTTTGAATGGCAGAACGAAATCGTTCCCGGAACCGTTTGCGAGGACCCGGTTTCCGAATACTTGCGATTCTGCCGGACGGCGAACGCGGCGTCGAAATGGATAAATCCCAATTTTCGCAATCAGATAGCCGGCGGATTATGGCCGCAAACGTACCGTCAAAGTTTAATTGCGGCCGGAATTATGGAATTTACGGATATTCTGCCGATTCATTATGGTAACGCGAGCACGTTTCGCGGCGCGTTAAACGATTTGGCGGTAGTCGGAGCGCAGAAACGGGTTGTCGTTTGGGATAACGAAACCGCAACGGGGGTATCTACATGGGGAATGCCCCTTGCCGAAGCAATGCGTCAAAAAAATCAAAGCGATTATTATTTTACCCGATTTCCGGACGAATTGATGGCTGGCTGTCAGCAGATAGTTGTCTTTGGGGGCGAGCCGTCGCCGGCTGGGGACTGGAGTCATTTTTGGGGCGATATGAGTCCCCGTCCGTCGGCAGCCTCGTTGGCTGTTTTGATCGATGCGCTGGTTGATGCGACGCCCGTCGGCGAATTTTCCGTGGGGAAAAACGATTCTATTAAATTGTTTCAACGCCCCCATCGTGAGCCGGTTATGGTTGTTTCGTCAAACGAAAAGAACGGCGAAACCGTTTTCCTGTCGGTTGGAAACGCTCCGGTTAAGAAAATCGATCAGCAGGGAGTTGAAACCCCGCTTACCGCGAAAGCGGGGGTCGTTTCACTTCCCTTGAACGGCAGTCCGTATCTTATTGAAGGCGGAGATATTAATGTTTTGAAGGCGAATCTGGTCGTTTCGATGCCTGGAACCGTATCATCTGTTCCTACCTATACGACTGTATCCGGAAATACGCTGGAAATTCCGCTTCAAATTCATAATATTCTGGATCGTCCGATTCAATGCGCCGTGATTCCGAACTCAAAAACAAGTCCGGGAAAAACTCAGACTATTGTCGGAAAAGTATTGAAACCGGCCGAAAGTCAGTCGGCGTTGTTAAAATTTGAAAACGTGAAGCCGGGCATGACTGTCGCGAATCTGACAATTCGGTTTGACGACTCGTCGTTACCGCAGATAGCCCGAAAAGTAGCAATAAACGCTGTGCAGCCGAATCAGATAGGAAATCTGATTATCAATCCCGGCTTTGAACAGTCGGCGTCCGAATCTCCCGCAGATTCCGCAGCCGCTGACTGGAACGGAACTGGTCGAGATGGTAAACGCGTTTTGTTCGATAATCCAAACGAATTGGGACACGGCAAGTTCGTATGCCGGTTTGAGAATACAAAAGGAAAGTATTTTAATGTATATCAAAATATTCCGAAAATCCCGACTGTTGGAGGAGAATACGTTTACAGTTTCTGGATCAAGTCTGATAATCTGACAACTGGCTCAAACCTGGGCGGAAATACCGTTGACGGTAAAAACTGGTCGCTCCATTGGCTGCAAGTCTTTCAGGCGCCCAAAACGCAGGATTGCTGGCAGACGTTCCGCAAGCGTATCGAATTGCCTGAAGGTACCAATAGCCTCTCTGCCGCGCCCGTTTGCATGGGGGACGGCTGGTCGATGATTGACAACTTCCAGCTGGTTCCATACGAAGGAACGGAATATTGTGCGTTCGCGCCTCGGGCGAAAGATTCGCCGTCAGCAAACGATGCCAAACAGACGGCAACGCGAAAAATCGACGGCGATTTGTCGGACTTTGATTGCTCCGCTCCGATTCCTTTGATGGGGCGCGATCAGCTGCGCCTTTTGAAGGACGATTACAAATGGTCTCCCGAAAACTGTAGCGGCGTTGCTTATTTCAATTATGATCAAAACTACCTGTACTGCGGAATCGAAGTAATCGACGATAAGCACGTTGCCGACAAGACAGAATCGGACTGCGGTCTGGACGATTCTGTCCGAATCGCGATTCATCCGGTTCATCGGCTTCCCGGCGAACAAAGTAAGGCGTTTTGTTTCGATGTCAGTTCCGCAGCCCCCGGCGGCAGCGGTAAGCATACACTCTATCGACCGCAACCGTATTGCGGAGGATTAAAAAGCGGTTCTCTGGCAAAAGATTCGTCTGTTTACGATATGGCTGTCAAACAATACGGCAATAAAACCGTATACGAAATTGCGATGCCGTGGACTGATTTAGGCGGATTGACCGGAACGATCGGCACGAAGTTTGGATTGTCGCTCCAGCTAACGGATAACGACGGTTCCGGTCCGGCGGCTGTTTTGCTTTGGGGCGAAGGTCTTCGTCCGGTTTGGAGTCCAGATTCATTCGGTATGATTACACTGACCGAATAACTATACTATAACTGCTTGATTTTTCCTATTAACGCCGTTTTGATTTCGCCTCGCATGAATAAAAACACCCCTGTTTTATTTATCAAGGCGAAATGAAACGGCTGATTTATGATAATATAAGTGGAAAATTTCAAATGGAACCCGTTTACAGTTCCATAACAAGAAGATTCTGCTCGTTTTCGTAGCTGTATTTAAGTGATTTTACCAAGTTATCGATTAAAACCAGCGATTCATCTTCTTCAAATCCCTTGGCAAAGAAATCCTTTTCTGCTCCGTTATACGTAATTCGTATTTCAAGCTGATTGGTCAGTTCTGAATAATTGATGACTATATGTATATCTGGGTTATCGGTATACATCGGAAGAATATAGCTGGAAACCAGGCTGTCCAGAATCAATTGGATTCCCAGTAAAAAACGATGTTCCAGAAAATACCGCGTGCAGAAATCATCGATTTTACTATGAATTCCAAATATATCTTCGTCGGAAGAGGTAATATGGAAATCAATCGATCGAATTTTATGCACAAACTCATGCGTTTTGATTTTTTGCGGATTGTCAAACACCTGTTCAGGCGTTCCCTGCTCGTAGATAATTCCCTCGTCCATATAAAAAACACGGGTAGAAACATCGTACGCAAAACGCATTTCGTGCGTAACAATCATCATGGTTAATCCGGAATCCGCCAGACGGCGAATAACACCCAGTACTTCGGAAACCATCGTTGGATCTAAAGCAGACGTCGGTTCGTCAAACAGAATTATTTCCGGTCTCATAGCCAGCGTTCGAGCAATCGCCACACGTTGTTTTTGACCGCCGGAAAGTTCTTCGGGATACGCCTTGGCTTTGCTTGCCAATCCAACCATCGATAAATAATGCATCGCCTGGTCGTAGGCGTCTTGACGGCTCATTCCCTGCAGTTTTACCGGACCGAGCATCACATTTTCCGAAACCATTAAATGCGAAAACAGGTTGAATTGCTGAAAAACCATACCGATTTTCATGCGAACTTTGCAGAT
>CAYZMZ010000246.1:3818-5615 GCA_964479655.1 uncultured Planctomycetaceae bacterium | reverse complement strand
TGTATTCAATCGCCCCATCTACCAGGGCGGCGTAAATAGCGATTTTGTGAGCAATCAGCCATTCCAAGGCTTTTTGAGAACTGGTCTCAATTACGGGAACAGAAAACAACGTCCCCAGCGACGCCCGAACGGAATTCGGATTATAGACATCGGTTTTGCAATCCGCCAGTATTAAAACGTCGACGCCCGCACCGTCGGCACTCCGCAGCAAAGCTCCTAAATTACCCGGCTTTTCAACCCCCTCTGCTACTCCTATTAACGGACAATCCGAAAGTTGAATATCATCAAGCGACAACATCGGACGAAACGCCACCGCAACCGCTCCTTCGTCCCGGTTACCAAAAGCGATTTTTTCCAAAACCGGCTCGGTTACCTCAATCAATTCGGCGTTACAATGCTCCAAAGAATCCATTAAACTCGATTCGCATTGCTGAGCAACGTAGAATATTTTATCGATCTTAACCCCAGAGGCAATCGCCCGACTTATTTCCCGACGTCCGTCGATTATAAAACGCCCGTCTTCCCGGCGTCGTTTTCCTTCACGTAATTTTACGGTATCTTTAACTAACTGATTTTGTAAACTGGAAATCATTTTTAAGGTAGAATCTATTCTTGGGTTTTATTCGATTATTGTAGTCGGCGTTCCGTAATTGTACTCTTGGGCCGGTGCGTCGTTTGTACTGCGCGGAGCGGGAAGCATGCCCGGCTCGGCTCCGATATATTCGCTGTCTGAATTAGGATACGTTTGTCCAGTTGGAGCAGCAGAATACGGGTCTGCTGAATTATATGCACCGGTCAGACCGGTATTACCGGGGATAGCCGCCTGTTGATCTCGCAATTGCGCGCCGCGGCTGACTACATCTTCTTCCGATTCCGCCTTTTGCGGCTGCATAACAAAATTAAATTCGCGATTATCTTTTACTTCGCAAGGCGTTAAGTTATCCGTAACAAAGTCCAACGGCGGCACTTCATACCACGGAGATTTAATTTCTTTCTGTTCGTTGACAGTTTCGTAGCCGTCCATTTCCAAGCGAAAATTACGGGTTCCATAATAGGTAAAATTATGGGAAACCGGCGTTTGACCAATGGCGTAGTCGTCAACGTAAACCATCGCTCCAGGGGGATCGGAGGTAATCGTCATACGTCGGCGCATACAGCCAGAAGCTGTTAAAGTAACCAGTATCAGAATCAGTAACGGCATTATTTTATCTAAAATTTGGGATTTCATGTTATTTTTCCTAACTTTTTGCTCGATTGCCCTTTATCTTTACTCTATCTGGTGTATAATATATAGAGATAGTAAAAGACAACCAGTTTACCTGGAGTGGATATTAGCGAAAATTCCAAAATATTTCCAGAGCAATTTCCATGAATTTAGCAAAAAATGTAGGAAACGATGGTATTTGGTCCCAATGTTTGGACTACGCCGTCTGTACCGATATCGGTTTACGCCGTACAAACAACCAAGATAACTACGCCGTCATTCCCGCTTCCAGCCAAGAGCATTGGAACTCCCGGGGTCATTTATTTTTGGTTGCAGACGGTATGGGTGCGCACGCGGCTGGCGAACTGGCTAGCAAGCTGGCTGCCGATTCAGTGCCCATGGCGTACAACAAAAAAATAGACCAGCTTCCGCCTGAAGCTCTTCGAGATGCTATTATCGAAACCAACGATTTGATTCATAAACGCGGTAACAGCAGCGATGATTTTCACGGTATGGGTACAACCTGCTGCTCCGTTTTATTCTTGCCTGAAGGGGCTTTAATCGGACATGTCGGCGATAGTCGATGTTACTGC
>CAYZMZ010000246.1:0-3808 GCA_964479655.1 uncultured Planctomycetaceae bacterium | reverse complement strand
AACGTTTCGACAAATGACGTTTGACCATTCTCTTGTTTGGGAAATGGAGGCGTTGACCAAACAACAAGGCGAAGAGTTTACCGGAGATCTGCCCAAAAATTATATTACCCGCTGTCTGGGTGTTCATCCAGAGGTTGTCCCCGATATTGAAGGACCGTTTCCTCTTCAACCCGGCGACACGTATTTGCTTTGCAGCGACGGATTATCCGGTCAGGTTAACGACGCAGAAATAGGCAAGATTCTATTTACCCTCCCGCCAGCTCAGGCAGTACAGGTACTGCGGGATTTAGCCATTCTGCGCGGCGGTCCAGATAATATTACCGTAGTTGTAGCCAAATACCTCGGACCGCAACAAGCAGAGGGAGCCACAGCGGTTTCGGTTGCCAAATCGACGCCGGTAATAAAAAAGCCGTATTCAAAAAAACTGGCTTTTTGCTCAATCATCGTTTTATTGTGCGGAATTTGTGCTATCCCCTTTTCCTTGATTTTGGCAGCCGTATTTATGCTGGCCGCGATTTTACTTTCCGTTATTATGATTATTCAGCGCAATAAAGGCGAAAGTATGCACAATAAATCCTACGGCAACGGTCCGTACAAGCAATTCGATGCGCGTCCTGATGCGGAGTTTGCCGGTACGTTAATCAAACTAATCGCCGAAGTTCGTCCCAAAGCCAAGGAGGCTATCGTCAACAATCCAGACGAAAAAGTAAAAGAATTGTGGAACTCATATTTGGTACTGGAAAACAAGGCGAAAAAAGCGTTGTCAGAATCCCGATTTCCTTCGGCGGTACGTAATTACGCCAAGGGACTTCATTTTCTCATGGATCATTTAGGGAAAATTGCTAAAAAATGACTAAAACAACAGAAATTTCTGATGTACAATATATTAATCGTGAACTTAGCTGGCTGGAATTCAACCAACGTGTTTTAGACGAAGGGCTTAATCCTGTAAATCCGCTGGTAGAAAGACTTAAATTTTTTGCTATCGTCAGTTCCAATCTGGACGAATTTTTTATGATTCGGGTAGCCGGTTTATTGCAGCAGAAAAAATCCGGTTCTCGTCAAAAAGACAGGGCCGGTATGACTGCGTCCCAGCAATTGGACGCCATTTCCCAGCGAACCGCAAAAATGGTCATCAGTCAAACAGAGGGGTTAAACGCCTTATTAAAGGAACTGGAAGAAAAAAATATTCAGCTGCTTTTTCCGGGGGAATGGTCTTTTGATCAGCAGGAATTTATCCACGAATATTTTACCAATAACGTTTTACCCGTTCTTACGCCCTTGGCGTTGGAAGATTTCGCCAACGAAGAATTAGCTCCTACGATTCCGGGGTTACAGCTTAACGTTGCGGTTCGTTTAACTGGAATGAAAAAACCGTCTGTTGCCTGTCGAGCGGGGGCTATCAGGAAAATAATTGCCCAGGGAACGTCGTTAGACAGCATTTACCAATCAACCGAAAATCTGGGTAATGAAACTCCGGTAGATTCCCGAATCGGTGTTGTTCCGATTCCTAAAATGCTGCCGCGCTTTATCAAACTGCCTACGGTAAAGGAGGAAACGTCCTTTGCGTTGATAGAAGATATTGTACAAGTGAATATCGGTAGTTTATTTCCAGGCTGTACAGTTAATTCCAGCGCGGTTTTCCGTTTAACACGCGATGCGGACGTTCGCGTTGAAGAC
This sequence comes from uncultured Planctomycetaceae bacterium, assembly GCA_964479655.1. Taxonomy (GTDB): domain Bacteria; phylum Planctomycetota; class Planctomycetia; order Pirellulales; family Thermoguttaceae; genus RUG11551. The sequence goes on along the minus strand of CAYZMZ010000246.1, from coordinate 2,128 downwards.
AGTCCCATGGAAAGCGATTTCGATGAAATGACCGATTTAACCATGGCTATAGAAGAGGCGGTTGTTCAGCGCCGCAGCAGGGACGTTGTCCGCATGGAAATATCCGAATCGGCTCCTACCGAGATTCGTTCATGGTTAAAATCCACCTTAAAGGTTTCCGAACCGTTTATATTTGATATTTCCGGCTTAATGGACGCGAAATCCCTTTTTGTCCTGGCTGGAATGTCGGTTTTAGACCGCTTTCAAGCTCCTGAATGGGAACCGCAGATTCCACGCGATTTACTTAACAGTTCTGAAGACGCCGACATGTGGGAAACAATCCGCCGAGGCGATATTCTTATCAGTTTGCCTTACGAACAGTTCGATCCGGTAGTTCAACTGCTCGAACGGGCGTCTGAAGACCCCGATGTTTTAGCGATTAAACAAACCCTTTACAGAACCAGCGGAAAATCACCTATTGTAAAAGCCTTGGAACATGCGGCGTTAAACGGAAAGGAAGTTACCGTTTTAGTAGAATTACGTGCACGTTTTGATGAATCGCAAAATATTCAATGGGCAAGACGTTTGGAAAACGCCGGTTGCAACGTTATATACGGGATTGTCGGCTTGAAAACTCACGCAAAAGCAGTCTTGATTGTACGTCGAGAAAACGGACGAATTCGCCGTTACGCGCACTTGGCTACGGGAAATTACAACGATAAGACGGCTAAAATTTATTCCGATTTGGGAATTATTACCTGCGAACCGGGAATTGTCAACGACTTGGCGGCTTTCTTTAATATTCTTTCCGGCTATTCAGAATCTGTCGGTTGGAAATATCTAACCGTAGAACCGCATTTGCTTCGGGAACGCATTTTGAATTTAATTCAACGGGAGATCAGTCAATCTACTCCGCAGCAGCCGGGGAAGATTATGCTTAAATGCAACTCGCTGGAACACCCGGAAATTATAGAGGCCTTGTACAAAGCCTCTCAAGCGGGAGTAGAAGTTTACCTGAATGTTCGCGGTATTTGCTGTCTGCGCCCGGGCGTAAAAGGGCTTTCCGAAAATATTCATGTTAGTTCTATTATAGATCGATACCTGGAACACGCCCGAATTTATTATTTTCAAAACGGGGCGCACCCTGAAATGTATTTATCCAGTGCCGATTTAATGGTTCGCAATCTGGAATCTCGAATGGAAATCATTTTCCCTGTTTTAGACGACCGAATTAAAGCTCGCTTGGTAGATACACTCAATTTGTATTTCAGCGATAATCAGAAGCGTCAGACGCTGGATAAAAACGATATTTGGAAAAGGGTTAAGCCCTCCGGCGACCCGGTTCGAGTTCAGGAGATTCTCTATCGTCAAGCCGTACAAGCGGTTCAGGATAAAGCCCTTGAGCCGGGAAAATATATTCCAATTAAGGGAAAGAAATAAACCCGCGAAACGAGGGGGCAACAACGCGCAAAAACGCAGACGCCCCCGAGCCAGTCGGTAGAACGTTCTTTTTTGTATACTCTCTCAACGCATTGAGGCATTTCTGTGGAGTTCTGCGGAGCTTGCTCCCGCTTTCCAACAGAAAGCTTGCTCGTGCCCCAACGCTGTAGGGTTCCCTGTTCGGTAGAACATTTCTGTTTGTATACGACCAACCCCATAGAGGTTTCAGAGTGGTAGTACAACACCAACCTACCGAATATCGCTTGATTTGGGAGCGGTAGCTTAACGCCGTAGGTGTTCCCGTTTGGTAGGATACCGCACCACAACGTTCACATCGCGATTCATTCCCCCGGCGCAGCCAGCTGAAGGCGGGCTGCGCCGGGAAAGAATCGCTCAAATCATATTAAAAAAAACGTTTACTACCAAACGAGAAACCTCTAAAGAGGTTAAGACCCGACCTCGGGATCCAACCGAGTGCGGTTGAATCGCCCCGGAATAAACCTCGAATCCCGCTTACATCCAACACAGTAGGTGTTCTATGGAGTGCGTGGAGCTTGCTCCCGCACTTTACTTTTTCAGGCGTTCTCCTTTGAGTAGAACGCCCTGTCCTGTTGGATTGCGTACGTCTTTCAGAGCTGTATATTTTTACAGCCGTGAACAACACTACACCTCTATTTTATTTCAGAGCTTCAGCAAACGCCTTGAAAAT
>CAYZMZ010000245.1:0-5622 GCA_964479655.1 uncultured Planctomycetaceae bacterium | reverse complement strand
GGAGGAAAACGGCGTCGAACAAATCAGTGAAATGGGCGAAACCGCCACAATTCAGCATGTTTTGCAATTAATTACCCGATTAAAGCAAATCTGTAACTTCGATCCGGCTACCGGAGAAAGCCCCAAAATGGCGCGGTTGGCGGCTGACATGGAAGAAATCGCCGCCAGCGGTCAGAAAGCGATTGTCTTTTCTCAATGGACGCATACTATCGACCAAATGAGAGCGCATTTAGAGCAATTTCATCCGTTGGAATATTCTGGAAGAATCCCGCATTCACAGCGCGACGAAATTATACAACGATTTAAGGAAGACCCCAAGCATAAAATGATTTTAATGACCTACGGAGCGGGAAGCGTGGGATTAAACCTTCAATTTTGCAATTACGTGTTCCTGTTTGATAGATGGTGGAATCCGGCTATCGAAGACCAAGCGATAAACCGAGCGCATCGAATTGGCGTAAAAGGTTCGGTTACCGTTTCCCGTTTCCTATTGATGGGTACCATTGAAGAACGAATCGACCGGGTACTGCGCGAAAAGCGGGAATTATTTGAAACCGTACTTTCCGGCGCAGACGCCTGTCATAAATCTGCCATGAATCAGAAGGAACTGTTTAGCCTGTTCAACTTCAGATTCGCCGGCTAAAATAGCGCGGAAAATAGTCGTAAGACGATCATAAAACAGGCTTAATATCGCAAGACAATCATTTATACTTATTGATGAGGGCATTCAAATCGATGCCGGCCTGTACGCATTGCGCGTACAACGCCTTCTCAAAGTAGTAATAGCGTCGATTTCCCTTCGTTTTCCGCTTGGCGTACAGATAGCTTTTAACTACCAACGACGAATCGAGCTTGCCGTTTTGCGCCAAAGCAACGACATCACAAATAAAATTTTTCTGTTCGCCGGTAATTGCGTACAATTCCAACTGATAATTATTGGAATCGAGGTACTCTTCCCCAAAAACGGAGGATTCCGCCGCCGTTATTCCAACGCCAAACAGAGTCGCCTGCCCTATCCTAACAAAGAAATCACGACGATTATAATTTATTTTCTGCATTTTATTCTGCGTATCCTGGGTATCTTTTTACTGTATACGTCTTTCCTTTCAGCAGTATATCCCCAACGGGCGAATATACCTTCAAGGGTCATTTCAAACTTGTTAACAGGAAAGTTTATTTTATCGTAATTGTCTGATAAAATATTACTTTTTCAAAAACGATTTCTACAAATTATCTAATAGCGGATTTTTCACAAAAAATCAAGAGGAATTTCCCGATTTTCCGGAAATTTATAGGGATAATTTCAATTCGCGGCGAATTTTGGAAAAACAATCTTCAATCCCCGGACTTCAGCTCCAATTTCCAATCCCCCCAGTCGGAATTCCCCGATTCCCCACGTATTGAAATTATTCTCGTTGTTAGTATAATAGACTGCATGTACTTTGGATATAATACTAACGGCTTGGTTCATCATAGACTTTCAGACGCCTTGGAATTGGTAGCTCAAAACGGTTTTACCGGCTTGGGAATTACTATCGACAACGGCTTGCTGGACTATAAGCTCGACAAATCCGCTTATAACAATCAGGTTGAACTGCTCAATCAATGGGCGCAAACAAAACGTTTCCGCTACGTAATAGAAACGGGAGCCAGATTTCTGCTTAATCCGTTTGTCAAACACGAGCCAACCCTGGTTACCGCCTCTTCAGAAGGACGGAAGCAACGCCTGGAGTTCTATCGAACGGCGTTTCAAACCGCCGCAGCAATAAAAGCGAATTGTATTTCAATCTGGTCGGGAATCAAACGCGACGACGCGCCCGATTCTCACGTCATGCGCCGTCTGATAGAGGGATTGAAGCCGATTTTAGATTGGTCGCAGCAGTACGATATCCGCATTGCCTTTGAGCCGGAACCGGGCATGTTTATTGGAAACATGCAGGATTTTATCCGGCTGACAGACGCCTTAAACGGCGATTCCCGTCTGTTTCTTACGATCGATATTGGTCATCTGGTTTGCAATCGGGAATCGGTTTCTCAAGCCATTTTGCAATGGAAAGACAGAATAATTAACATTCATCTCGACGATATGAAGCCGGAGATTCATCAACATTTACCCTTCGGTACCGGCGCGGTGAATTTCGAGGAAGTCTTTTCCTCCCTGCACGCGATAAATTACGATTCCGGCGTTTTTGTAGAGTTATCCCGAGATTCCTATCGCGCTGTCGAGGTCGTTGAGCAATCCGCTCGCTTTTTGGAACGATTTACTGATTTTTAGAACACGTTTCACGTCATTAAAAAACGTAACTATACTTCCCCGTTTTTTCTTTCCTTTATACTGGTTCCACTTGACTTTTTCCGGTTTGCATAACACAAATCAGTCGTTTCATTTCGCCGTAATCGGCAAAATCAGGATTTAGCCCTGCTCATCGGGCGAAATCAAAACGGCATCGGTAGAAAAAATCAAGTAGCCATAACATTAACTATCGACAGGGGCGGTCAAATGCTACGCAGACGACCGCCCCAAAAACGCTTTCTCCCAATCAAAAATTCTCTGCGCTTAAACAGCCGGCAGTTCGTATCCTTTTCGATGTTCGCGATTAAGCCAGGTATTGGCTTCGGCGTCGCCGATAAATACTTCCTTTTCCGGATCCCATTTTAGCGACCGTCCTACGTAACGGGCGATATTGAGAATATGGCATAAAGACGCCGCTCGATGTCCGTACTCGCAGTCAGAAATAGGACGTTCACCGGTTTTAATGCAATCCAGCCAGTTATTGATATGGCTTTGTCCGCCGTTACAGGAGGCGGGAACAGACGGGTCTTTGAGCAATTCAGCCGCCAATTCGCTGGGATTGGAAGAAACTTTATTCCGTCCGATTTCCATCTTGCCTTTGGAACCGTAGAAAATTCCCCCGCCCCGATTGGATTGCTTTCCGTCGTCATCGCCCAGTTTAACGATAATTCCGTTGGCGTACTTAAAAGCCAGATGCGGTTGAGAACACAGAGTATTTCCCCGTTGATTGGATTCCGGCTTGCTATAGGTGGGCAGTTCCAACTTTTCACCGGTAACAATAATTTCAGTCGGACCGGTTTCCTGCATGCCTAACGCCCATTGAATTTGATCGAACCCATGAGTTCCCCAGCCGGTCATTTCGCCGCCGGAAAAAGCTCTAAACGACAGCCAGCCGGGATTACCGCGCGGAACGTATAAATTAGGATTGAACGCAACCAGCGGAGCCGGACCGCACCATCTTTCCCAGTCCAAACCAGCCGGGATTTTTTCTTCAGGCATATCGTACAGCCACGGACTTTCGTAGTTAGCCGCTACAACCTTGCTGATTTCTCCCAATCCGCCTTCACGAATAAATTTACAACCCAAAATATTGGGACGCATACTTCTTTGCATAGAGCCGGTTTGAAAAACGACGTTGGCTTTTCGGGCCGCTTTGACCATCAATCGCCCTTCCCCGACGGTAAGCGTCATGGGTTTTTCCGCATAAATATGCTTTCCCGCCTGCGCGGCATGAATACAAATTAAAGACCGCCATTGTTCCGGCGTTGCGGTAACAATAGCGTCTACGTCTTTTCGATCCAGAATTTTGCGATAATCGGAATACGCGTCTGTATCGGGATTGCAGCCGTAACTCTTGGCTTGAGCTTGGGCGCGAGGAAGATTAACGTCTGAACAGCCGATAATTACCGCCTTGCGATTCCCCTTTACTATGCTCATATCGGCGCTTCCCATTCTGCCCACGCCGATACCGGCGACACCGATTCGTTCGTTGGCTCCGGGGTTTCCGTCTTGCGCCAACACGTTACCAGGAATAATTATCGGGCAAGCAAACAGAGCCGTTGTCATACCTAAAAATTGTCTGCGTGATGATTTCATTTGTTTCTCCTAAATAGAGGGGGATTCTTCTTCAGGGTTATTCGTCGAATAACTTCATTTCTTCTATTATAAACTCAAATTAATCCAAATACAATACCTTGTTATGTATATTTATTGACATTTTTCGTCAAATATTTTCTAATTTATTCATTTTAGAGGAAAGAAGAATAATTTCCGCCGCCTTATCCGCCGCGCCGGGCTGACAAACGCGTTGATTGAGCTGTTCCAGCAACCGGATTTGGACTTCCTTTGCGTCGGAATCAACGAGCCATTTAAGCAGATGCTCGGCAATCGGCTGAGATTCGTCGCCGCAGGTAAGATATTCGGGAAATAGCGCGTCGTGGGGATTCGGCGCCTGTTCGGAATCGGGCGCCGTTAAAGCGGCGGCCGAGTATTGAAGTAAATTAACCAGCGTTATATATTTTACTTTGCGGAAAAACTGCTGAATAAAAATCCCAAAACGGCTTACTTGATATAAAATTACCGTGGGCTTCAGATGATACAACAATTCCAGCGATACGGAGCCGGAAACCGACATAACAACCTCCGCCGCCGCCATAATTTCAGGCGTCTTTCCAACATAAACCTGAATATTCAGCCTGCCGGAAGAGGATATTTTCTCAATCTGCTTATCGATTATTTCCCGATGTTTTTCCTTAAAAGCGGCGATAACAAACCGCGCCTGCGGAATCTGCCGAGTGATGATTTGAGCAGACTGTAAAAACGTTTCCAAATTTCGTTCAACTTCCTGTGTTCTCGATCCCGGTAAAATAGCGATCAAAGGCGATTGTTCGTTTGAGAAATCCGATTTCTGCAACTCCGATTTCGGGGATTCAAGCTGACGGATAAATTCGGAATCCAGCGGCTGACGAACGACTTCATCAAAGAACGGATGTCCTACATAAACACAATTACAGCCATGGTCTTTATACCACTTACTTTCAAACGTCAGACCGGATAGAATACAGTCTACCCAAAGACGCATCTTTTTTACCCGCCATTGCGCCCAGCCCCATAGTTGCGGCGGCGAATAATAATAAACCGGGATTCCCGCCTTGTGCGCCCGCTTGGCTATATGCCAGTTAAAGCCGGGATAGTCTATCAGAACAACGGCATCTGGTTTTTCGGTCTTAAAATACTCTTCCGCCTGGTCCGCCAGTTTGAAAAAAGTACGGATATTCCATAACACTCGTCCGATCCACATAACAGCCAAAGACGTTAAATCGAACAGCAAATCGGCTCCTGCCTGACGCATTTTCGGTCCGCCGAAACCAACGCATTGAATTTCAGGACTGCGTTTTTTTAACGCCCGAATCAAATTAGCACCGTGAACATCTCCGCTCGGTTCGCCGACAGAAAAAAATACTTTCATCGGTTTTCAAACGCCTCCGCCAAAGAAATATCCTGACTGGGAAGTACCGTTCTCAAATCCAATACAAGCGTATTATCTTGGATATACCCTTTTACCGCTGGAGACGCCATCGCCAGGCGAAATCCCAATTCTACCGCCGTCATAGACCGGGGGGTGATTATCAATCGGCAGGTAGAACCGAAAATAGGCTGCCAGGAATCGTTGAGCGCATATTGCGGAACTAACTCCATTTCCACCGTTTTTACAAGCGGCGAAACCGCCAGCTGCCGTTGAAGCCGCGTTGCCCGATTGCTTAAATTCGCCTGCGATACATGAAGAATTTGCTGCGTGGGAATCGTATTGATGCCTCTGTCCGGCTGGG
>CAYZMZ010000244.1:0-5623 GCA_964479655.1 uncultured Planctomycetaceae bacterium | reverse complement strand
ATCCGGTTCTTATTGATGTTCCCGAAATCAGTGTTATTAAAAAGGTTACTGTCGCCTTATATGCGGAAAAATCAGCCGGGGCTGCCGTTACGCCGCCGGCTGCCAGTACCACGGCAACCTTGGCAACTCCGATTCGAACTTCACCAGACGAAAACAAGGCAAAGACCATCGAATTGAATAAGTATCAATTCGTTATTCAGTTCCTATGGACACCTACCGACCCGTTGCAGCGAGAAATCGACAGACAGGCAACATTGAAAAAGATTCGGGAAGAAGAAATTCTCAAAGCCAAGCAGCAGGCCGAGGCCGAAGCCGCCGCTGCTAAGCAGGAAAATGATAATCCCGATGGAGATGCCGCTCCAAACGATGCCGATAACCAGGACGATGCAAACCCGGACCAACCTCAGTAAACCTCCGCTTTGCTCGTTGCCCGAATTATTTCACGTGTATTATACTATGACTGCTTGATTTTTCCTATCAACGCCGTTTTGATTTCGCCGATTCCGGAATAAAAACTCCCGGTTTTACGAATTAAAGCGAAATGAAACGGCTGTTTTATGGTAATACAAGCCGGAAAATTTCAGGCGGAACCAGTATAGCAATTTCATTTTTAACGACAGCACAAAACAAGCGGTTTTGTGCTGCAAGTTAAAATAACGTTAATTAAATATCAGATAATATCAGATAACTTTCGTACAACCACAAAAAACAGATCAGCTATATTTGCTGATTCTGTTTACATCATAATAATTATTATATCATATTACAGGTTTTAATATGGAAGACGCAATTCGATACGCTAAAAAGTATTATTTCTGGCCGTTGAGCTTAATCGTTTTACTTTTGGCTCTCTATCTTTGGTATGGAACAGTCAGCAGTATGGATAAAGAATTTACTGATCGGGAATCAGCCTTAAAACAGGTTAATTCCAGTATGAGCAGTATCAGCAGTACCGCTCCCAATGAAGAGGTAATCCAGCTAATCCAGAAAAAATGCCGTTCCCTGAAACGAGATGTTTCCAGCGCATGGAATTTATTGTACGAAAAGCAAAACGCCAATAATACGTGGCCGGAAATTACCTCTAACGGCAAGGTGGTCGATTTTACCGCGCGAAAAGTACCCCAGGACGGGTGCGAACAATATCGATATCGAATTGTTGAAGAATTTAAGTCTTTGGTAGAAACCTTGGATTTGGTTGCCAGTAATACCAGCGAATCGGGGGGCGTTGCGGCTCGGGCAGGAGCTCCCGTAACAGGGGCGGCGAATCCAAACGAATATATAACCGAAGAGGTCAAACCGCAAACAACGGATCCATCCAAAAAAGAACTTGTCATCTGGGACGAAAAGAGTATAGACGAGCTTTCCAAATCTCATTTCGCTTGGGAGCGAATTCCGAAAAGTAATCAGATTCTGGTCGCTCAGGAAGACTTTTGGCTATTCAAAAATATTATTGATGCCATTAAAAGTGTAAATCAAGGCGTTGAAACCCGTAATAATGCCAAACTAAAAATGGTGAAAGATATTCAAATTACCAAACAAGCCTCGGATTTATTCAAGCAACGGCAGGAAAAGGGATTCTTTGACGTCGCCAACTTTAAAAAGGCGTCTGCGGATAATGCCGGTATGCTCGACACTCAAGGCGCTCCTACAATAGATGGACAAAGTTCCACTTCAGATGGCGGCTCTGGCGAACCGTTAAACAAGGAATTTCGCGAGCTGTACGATTGGCGTTATGTAGACGACAACGGGGCGGCTTTGACAGCCGAACAATATAATACGCAAAAAAATGTTAGCGAAACCAGAAACGTTCCTGTCTATATTTCATTGATTATAAATCAATCCTGTCCTAAATAATTTTCACTAAGATTTAATGTCCTCGTTGATCAATGCCGATAAGCCGGTAAATATTCAGCTGGTATTAATCAACCCCGGCAAAGGCTGGACACCTCGTTTTGATTTTTCCCGCTTTGAAGATGCGGATGCCGCCTCCGGTGATTCCGGTTCAACAGCCAGCGCTCCTCGTTCCTCTTCCCGGGGACGAGGACGTAGTTCCAGTTCCGGTTCCGGTTTCGGCAATTCGGACAGCGGAGGCATGTTACGTGGAGGGAACGCAAATTTTGCCATGGAAGATGATGATGTACAGGTAGACATTTATGGAATTATCCCGCTATTTAATCCGCCTGCTCCCAAGCGTTTTCCTGAAATTGAACAAGCAAACGAACCGGAAGACGAGGCGGCTGAAGAAGCGGCTGAGGAAGCGGCGTCAACAGCTACTGCCGATGGTCAGTCGGCAACTTCCGAATCAGGAAAAGACAACTCCGGTACGGAGTCGGGAAATTCTAATTCCCCATGAGGTTTTTATACAGCGCAATCAAGCCGTTTTTGTAACGTCAATGCAGTTCGGTTTGTCCGAATTATTTGATTGATATTTCATTTTATAACTTTTTTAATATTACATACAGTATCATGCAAATGCCCGATAAGGAAACCATAAAAGACTTTTTCATCCACCACACGGAGAAAATCTGTTTTGGCGTGTTTGTGCTTTGCTTTTTAATAATGATTTGGGGCGGTCTGTCTCTTCCTCGAATGGAAATTCAACCCGATCAACTTAAGCAAAGTGTAGAACAGGCGCAAAACCGATTAAGAAATTCCAAGCCTGATCCGCACATGCTGCCTACTTTTGACTACCATCAAGAGGCAGATTTGTCAGCAGAAAGTATTCCGCCGGTAGCCCTTTCGCTTTTGGAGATGCCCCAAACGTTTCGACACGCTATAGCTCAGCCTCAGGTAAAGCGAATGCAGCCGCCTGTTTTGGTTATTTCTCAACTGCAGGTTAGTTCCGGTTCCGGTTTTTCTCCCAATGTTCGTTCGGAAGCAGCTCCTGCGATGGGCAATCCGGGCAGACCGGGTAGCAATTCCAACACCGCCGCTAAAATTACTCCTGGCGTTCGGTGGGTTGTTGTAACCGGATTGATTCCGATTGCAGACCAGGAACGTTGTTTTTTCGATACATTTAAATCAGCAGACGTAAAATATCCTGATACAGACCGTCCGTCTTATTATGGTTATCAAGTTCAAAGAGCCGAAATAATCGACGGAAAAGCCGCAAAAGAAGCGGATTGGAAGCCGTTGGACTTACGGTTTGCTCTATACGCCAACAGCAAATACGCCGCAACCGGTGTAGCCGATGTTGTGGCTCCCCAATTCATCCTTCCGTCATCGGAGATAATACCTTCCGAAAAATACTTCCCCGCTCCCATGGCGATGAATTTGATGTCGCTTACCAAGCATCAATGGGGATCTGACTGCGCTCACCTGCCGGAAATTCCCTCGGTTGCCGCAGTAGGGGGAAATAACGGTGGTCCAACATCAGACGATCCCGGAGCCGGTTACATGGAAGAAGATTTCTATAACAATCAATATGCCGGCGGCGGACAGCCTGGAATGGGAATCAACGGAAATACCGGAAAAGCGGAAAAACCGCCCAAGTTCAAACTGTTCCGATTTTTCGATACCAATGTTGAGGGTAATAAGCAGTATCAATATCGTTTCAAACTTGTCCTCAAGAATCCCAATTTTAACGTTAAGGCAGACTACGTAGAAAAAGAAAGTCTGACTGTCGAACCTGTTATTGAAGGGGGCTGGAGCGAGCCTTCTCCAATCGCTCTTGTTCCCAGAGATACCCGAATTTTGTGTGTTGGAAATCGGGAAGCGTCAGATACTTTTGGTCCATTTGGAAAATTGATGATTCTTAAGTTTGATGAGGTCATCGGATCTGAAATTACCAAAACGCTCGGTATAAAGGAAAATAAAACAGGCGGCGAAAAAGGCACGTCAAAAACCAGTGCTTTACCAGACGTACTTCCTGGTAGTGTGTTAAATTACACCAATATTTCATACGATGGAAGTTCTCTCCAAGACGCCTATTCCGGAACGACTTCCACGCAAAAATCCAAGTCAGATTTTATTACCGACAACGTTATGCTTGATTTTGTCGGCGGCGATAGACCAACGGGACTTCCCCAAAAATCGCCTTTAGCTCCAGCCCGGGCTTTGATGATGGATCAAGACGGTAAAATTTATTTATCTGAAGAAATAAAAGATAAACCGTCGGTCTTCCAGAAATCGCAAAGTACTGTGCCGCAATATGATTCCTCCTACGGAGCAGCGACTATAATTCAAGACGAAAATCCCAAAAAACCGGGAGCTCGTCCCAAAAGACCAACAACGCCTTCCAGACCCCGACAGCAAGCCAATCCTGGCGGCGACGGCGATTTGGGCGGACTTTTATAATATCCGCGCTTGAGCTGTAATAAAACGCCAGCAAAAAAGCAGGTTGATTCCCCGCATGTACAATCACAGAATCCGGGGCAATTATTACACCGGATTCATATTTACAACTGATTTATTGTTCATTTTTTCAAAAAAAACGTTACACACGCAATACCAATAGAACCCGGCTGAACGCCGAAAAGCAATTTAAGAAATTTGAGGCTACTATGAATTTTGACTTCACTGATAAAAACGACGCAAAAAGCAGTCCAGAAAATGATCAGCCGGAAAATGGCGGACTTCCCGCACAACCCGACCCGCAAGTAAGTAATCAAGGCGCAATCCCTTCTACGGACGACGCGCCCGAAAAGCCGGAAGATTCCTACGGATTCTTATCCGAAACGGAAGCCAGCGAAGATTCCGTGGGAGCGATTCCCCTTCCGCCGGAAAACGTTCCGGCAGAAGCCGATTCTTTTCAGCCGTCCTCCCAAGACGAAGACGATTTTCTCAATAACGACAACAGCTCCGCGAAAGAATCAAACAACGATGAATTCGACGACAGCTTTGGCGAAATTGAAGAAGGAACAGAAGGCGGCGCGGTTATCGGCTCCGAAGAACTAAAAAATATCGACTTCTCAGATGTGGCCGACGAAGAACAAACCGACCCCTCTGCCTATACGGATTCCGTCGAAGATGCGCAGCAATGGCTTTCCGGCTCCGACAGTAATCTTGACCAGCCAGAGGAAGCCCCTGCTAACAACGAAGAATCCGAAAGCGACGATTCTCAATCCGACGAAGAATCGGACGAATCAGACAACGAAGAATCTGATGAACAGTCCGAAGAATCAGAAGACGAACAATCTGATGAAGAATCTGATTCAGACGAAGATTCAGACGAAGATTCAGACGACGATTCAGATGACGATTCAGATGACGACGATAATCAGCAGGAATATCAATTCCAGGGAATGGGAAATGATTCTCCGGTTCCGGCTGTCCCCATGGCAGTCGATAAGAAAGTTCGAACTCCAGACGGAGAGCAAGAGTATCTGTTAAGCGAATTGATTGATTCTGAAACCGGCGAACCGCTGGATTTGGCATCTTTAATTCCGGCAGAATTACTATCGTCCGGCAGTCCGGCAGGATTTGGATTTGGCGGCGGTACCACAGCTCCCGCCGGGGGATTCGATATGACCTCTTCCTCGGAAGATGAAACGACTCCCGGCAAGCGCAAAAAACGCGCTCCGTCCAAGCCCAAAAAGGAAGGCGGTATTTTCGGTATTATTCTCGGCGGCGTTCTCGCTTTGATTATATTCCCCTATGTTATGGCGTTAATTGAAATGACGAC
>CAYZMZ010000243.1:0-5642 GCA_964479655.1 uncultured Planctomycetaceae bacterium | reverse complement strand
AACATAAAGGCAAGCGGAGAAAGCTGCGGCGGAGTGGTGGAAACCGTAGTAAAGGGACTTCCCGCAGGTCTTGGCAGCTATGTTCATTATGACAGAAAGCTTGACGCAAATATCGCCTTTGGCGTTATGAGCGGTTTTAACAGTCGCGTCAGCCGGAACACCTGCCTGAATAATCGTATCCAACAATTCCTCGTAACCGACATCGTTTTTACTGGAAGCAAAAACAATCGGAATGAGCAAGCCTTCTTTTACGGACTTGGCGATAAGTTTACCGAGCGTTTCGTCGTCGGGAATTTCCCCTTCCAAGAATTTTTCCATCGCTTCATCGTCTGCCATAACAATTTGTTCCAGCAGAGTATCGTGATGTTCAGCCGGATCGAAAACCGCTCCGTCTACCGATTTCCCTTCCAAAACGCTGGCAACGCCTTTGAAACCAGCTCCTTCGCCGACCGGAACGTTAAACAACAGGCATTCAGAGCCGAAGTTTTCGCGAATGTCGTCTATAAGCTGTTCGATATTGAGGTTGTCCGAATCCATTTTATTGATCAAAATGATACGTCCCAAACCAATCTCTTGCGCTTCTTTGAAAACGCGGCGCGTATTGACCTGGATTCCCGCCTGGGCGTTGATAACAATAACCGCCGTTTCAACTCCGTGCATGGCAGAGATTGTCGAACCGATGAAGTCCGAATAGCCGGGGGTATCGATTGCCTGGAAGAATCGATTTTTATATTCGAAATTGGTTACCGAGGATTCGACGGTATATTTATGCGTCTTTTCTTCTTCGTCAAAATCGCAGAAACTAGTAGCGGTATCTACCGAGCCATGGTTAGGCGCGGCACCTGTAAAATTCAGTAACTTATCTGTAAGAGTTGTCTTGCCCGTTCCGCCGTGACCACAAAATACTACGTTCCGAATGTCCTTGGGTTGAAATTTTGCCATTACTAGTTTTCCTTAAATGTTAGTATGATTACTTGAGCTGATTTCCCGACGATGTAACGACATTATGTTATGTGGCATCACGCCGGAAAATTGTTAAAACTATTATACTGACTTACGTGAGTTGTGCTGGGCTGAACTTCCTGAATCAGACGTTTTAACTGACCGCGATACAAAAATGGCGGCTAACAAAAACATCATTAAGTAAAACGCAACCGAGAGAAAAAACTCAGAAGTATTATTCCCGCGAAACGTTTTGCAATAAACGATTTCAGGTATGAAATATCAAACCAAGCAAACTCAAGTGGAATCAGTATTAAACAACTCCATTTGAAAGTATCTGAATAGACTTTCAAACGCTATTTACACTCATTACATTGATTTTTCACTTTAACATAGTTTGCATTTTTTTCTAGGGGGGGCGATAAAGTCGTTTTTCGGTAAAATTACACGTGAAAAGATTCAACAAGGGGGACAAAATCCGGGCGATATTCTTCGAACCACAAATTCTATCCCTCCGGCTTGACAATTTTAGGCTTTGACGATAATATAGGAAGGGGAAAGAGAATAATCCTGATTATTACGCTCTTTTCCCCTATTTTTTCCCGTAATCGTTGTTTTGACTTCCGCGATGATAATTCCTCGGATTTTAGTCGAACGATTAATACTATGACTACGTGATTTTTTCTTCTTGACGTCGGTTTTGATTTCGCCCTCCAGAAGCAAACAAGGCGTTGTTACGTCAATTGGAGCAAAATGAAACGACTGATGTTTGTTCTGCAAACCGGAAAAAGTCAGGTAGAACCAATAAGAAAACGTCAAAATACGTCAAGCAGGAAATTTAGATAGAATCAAAAAAGATGAAATCAGGTATTTTATTAGGAAAGAAAATCCATGGGACAAATTTGTTCGCCGAAACCGGTACTGCCGCTGATTGCGGTTTTTTCCATTTATCCAGAAGCGATTCAATGGGCGCAGCAGCAAATTGCCTCGACCTGGGGAGAATTAGGGCTGATTTCCGAACCCTTTGAATTTGATAATACAAATTATTACGATTCTACGATGGGTGCCGGACTAAAAAAACAGTTTATTACCCTCAAGCATACGATGGATCCCGTGCAATTGATCGACTGGAAAATCCAATCAAACGACTGGGAAGCTCAATACGCGCAACTAGCCAATAAACCAGAATCCAGACCGCTAAATATCGATCCCGGCTACCTGGATTTGGGCAAACTGGTTTTGGCCAGCAGCAAAGATTTCGCCCATCGACTGTATCTGGGCAAAGGAATTTACGCGGAAATTACGCTTAATTATCGTCATAAGGTTTGGGAACCTCTGCACTGGACGTTTCCCGATTATCAGCGAGCGGATTATCAAGCGTTCTTTTCCACCGCACGCGAGTACCTGCACCAACTTCGCAGGGCGAAATAAATTCAAAGCCTGTCTTTTTGAATATCGTATTTATTAATATATCATCAATTTTTATACAAACGTTTTTATGGCTCATAAATTTATATCATCGCATCCAGATCAACAGAATCTTATTCCAACCAATCTAGCTGATTTGGTACCCCAAAATCATCCGGTTCACTTTTATATCAAAGTTGTCAGAAAAATGAATATTTGTGTTGACAAATTTAAAGTTTGTCAATCAGAAAGCGATAAACAAACGTATAATCCTATTATGATGACACGCCTCTATCTGTATTGCGCTACGCATGGGATGGAGACTTGCGTAAAAATTTACGAGGGAACTTACGATTGGATTCCCGTTCGTTATCTAAGCCGCGATTTGCACCCGGATTACCATACAATAGCCGCATTTGTCAAGGATAATCAGCAGGTAATTTCAAAAATTTTTATTGAATTTCTGATTATGGTTACTCTGACGGGATTAGATTATCTCGGCGATGTTTCTCTGGATTTAGTTCCAATTAGAAAAATATGCAAAAAATACAGAAACGACAACCTTAAATTATATGATGAACTGACCACGTATTTCGAAGGGGTTGTAGACAAACTGATTAGCAATATTAATCCGCCCAATGAAATCGAGATATATGAGAGTAATGCGAAAGCGGTAGGCGCGTTTTTGAAGAAATACAACTTGAATTAAAGGTTTGTTTATACTGGTTCTGCATGAAATTTTCCGATTTGTATAACAAACCGCAGTCGTTTCATTTCACCCCGATTGACAAAAAAGATGACTTTTTATTCATACGAACGAAATCAAAACGGCGTCGATAGAAAAAATCAAGTATAACTCCCTATTTGCTGTTGAATCTTATCTTACCCATTTTAAGTTTTTGCGGTTTTTTTCCGATTTTATACTTTTTTGCGGGAAATCGCTTGACTTTTACTTTTGAGTGTGTCATAATAAGGGGGACGATGGTTATCGAACGTTGTTTTCGTATTACGTAAGATAAACATAAAACAACGCAAGATAAACATGCAACAATTGATACGCATACCCTTTTTTAATAGAAATGGAGTTTGACTTGTTCCCTAAATCAATTATCGATGCAGTAAAAATGGGATTCTGGGATTTTGAACCCGCTCCTGTAGACGCTTATGAATACTCCAGTACCGATGCATTGCCCGGTACCCCTCGAAAAGTAGAAATTTTAGCCAAACGCCTCCGCGAAGGCGAGCCGCTTTGGCATCCGGAAGACCGATTGGAGGCGGACGCGCTGGTTGCCTTAAAATCGCACTAAATTTTTATGTCTGTTGCTTTTTATTGTCCGAAGCCGGATTATAATTCCCCCCGATTTCAGTACGCTATGTCGATAGCGGACTGTTTGGCAAGGTCGTCGCAGACGGTTTTCGTTTTACACGAAACACCGATAGATAGCTCTGTAATTCCGATCCGGTTTTATGGAATCAATTTTAAACAAATAGAACCCCAAGCTCCCGCACCGCAACTGGCTTCGCCGTCGTTAAAGCGGCTCCGGCAGACATATGAACTAACACGCAGTTTAACGTCCGAATACGATACGTTTATTTCTGTAGAATCCCCCGTTCCGGTTTTCAATCACGCCGTTTCAGGGGGGTGGATTCCCGAATTTCCAGAAAGTAAACGTCCGTATACAATCCAATCGACTGTCGGACTTTGGAATAATCTGCTTTTACGATGGTATAATCGACTGGAATGGAATAGCCGATTTACCGGTTATAAAAATATTTTTGTTCCGTCGTTATATGCGCAAAAATGGCTTTATAAGAGATATAAGCTATGGTCAACGGTTCTTCCTCCGGCTGTTCTTCCTCCGGTTGAGATTATTCCAGCAGAAAAAAAATCGCCGGTTATTGGTCTGTTTGCGCCTTCCCAAAAGATTGAAGAATTGCTGATTCAACAATTCAATAAGCTAATTGCGCATACTCATTTGGACGTTTCGATACAGCCGATTAATCAAACCGATTCGATAGAATCGATACGTACCGCCATTAATTCTTGCAGCATAATTTGGGATGCCGCAGGTTGGGGAACGAATCTGACTTTATATCCGCAGCAGGCGGGAGCTTTCCCTTATTATTCAGCCTACGCCATGGCAAGCGGAACCGTACCGATTACCTTTTGCGCCGGAGCGGCTACCGAGGTTATTATTCATCAAAAATCCGGCTTCATCTGGCAAACGATTCCCGAATTACTCGCCTATACGCTGGGATTATTCCAAGACCCCAATTTGCGATACGATCTTTCCGCGCTCTGCTTAACCCGAAGTCAGCTATTCGGACAAAATCTATTCGATAAAAAAGTCGCCTCGATTTTTAAGCTATAATTTTCAAGCTATAATTGAGGGGACAAATGGACAGAGAGGACAAATAAGCACGATTCACCCCGTTATCAAACAAGTAATCTCAAACAACAAGAATATTCCGGTATGGGATCGCGCGGTCGAAATCAGACTTTTTTCAGAAATTCCAGCGGCTGTTCATTGAGCGGGTCGGAAACACGGATTACAATATCTCCATTGATTAACTGCTCAAAAACCTGCCCGACAATTCCTTGACGCCAGCCCTGTTCGAGCTTCGGCAGACTAATCTCCAAATCAGGACGCAATCGCCATAAAGCCCATTGTCTTACATCGGTCGGGTTTGCGACTAAAGCAGGAGCCAAAAAACTCTGTTTACAAATCGTTCCCAAAGCGGAATTGAGCAGTTGTCCTAAAACCAGCATCTTGCAAGACGGATCGTGCGACATCACTTCAGGGCATTGCGCTAAAGGCAACGCCGCGGCATGGGAAACAACCTTAACCAAGGCATCTAAAATTCCAGCGTAATTAGATTGGGCAAAATCACGAATTTCCCGGATTTTTTCTAAATCAAAGGCGTGCCGTTTTGCCAATTCAATGATTAAATCATCTCGTAAAACGCGCTTTACAGGACAATCGATTTTTTCCGCCCGCTTTTCACGCCAGAAAAATAGCTCGCGAATAATAGCCAGCGACTTTCTATCCATGGAAGAATTGGGAATCAGCTTTTCCCATCGATCGGAACCGAACTGCCATAAAACCTTTTCTTTCCAAGAATTGATTTCCTCAACATACCACGCGGTTCGACCGAGTTTTTCCAATTTCCCGCCGATTCTATTTCGCATCGGCTGCAAATAGCGCACGTCATCGGCTCCGTATTCTAACTGACTGTTATTTAACGGACGACGAGACCAGTCTGTTCGCGTTTCGGTATTGGGTAAATCCACA
>CAYZMZ010000242.1:0-5655 GCA_964479655.1 uncultured Planctomycetaceae bacterium | reverse complement strand
CCCGCGGCGCGCTCCTTCTTCTCCGCCGGAGACACCTGTTCCGATGTACAAAATACCCGTTGGTTCGATAGCCTTGGTTCGACGTTCGGTATCCGTATAATGAGTATTTCCGCCGTCGATGATAATATCGCCCGGTTCCATCAGACTGATTAATTTTTCCATAACCGCCTCTGCCGGAGACAGTTCGGGATACAAACGCGTTTCCATAGCCGGAATTGCATCGGGCGATTTAATCATCAGCATGATTTTACGAGGACGGGCGACCGAAGCTACCAATTCTTCCAGGCTATAACAGCCAACGATTTCACCCGAGACTTCCTTTGCCGCCTCGGATGACACGAATGCGTCTACCTTGCTGGTTGTTCGATTGAAAACGGCAACCGAAAAACCGTGATCTGCTATGTTTAATACAAGATTTTGACCCATTACGGCCAGTCCCATCAAACCAAAATTGCACTTTTTTGACATGTAAATTCTCTCTAAAGGTTAATTATTAATAAACAAAAATGATTGACAAAATACTAACGACTGTTCAACCACCCCTATTTTCATCGCATTATGACAAAAAATGCTAATATGTCAATAGGGGCTAACTTTTTTATTCAATACCGTTATGATAGGTATCGCTGATAGCATTGAGTGATTTTTCCGACTTTTTCAGGTCGTCGGGAGCATAAGTCCCCATTTTTAAGCCCCGATTTTTCATCAAGCAATAGGCGGCAACGCGGACAATTTGCTTATCGTGACTCAAATACCCGATTAACTTGCCTGCGGCATACTGATCTAAAGGACCCTGATATTTCCACAGAATTTCGTAAATATCCAGTCCAGCAGCTCCAAAGCGACGGGTAAGCTCATTTTTTATTTGCGTTGCGTTATCTGAATTGCGAAAAACAGAACTTTGCAAAACCTTAAATTCAATCGGCCATTGATTTTTCTTTTCTGTTTTATTGAAATCTTCAAACAAAGAAGAATACGAACCGACCATCGCCAAGGAGGTCAATACCGTATTTAAAAACTGACGATTGTACACACGTCCATCAACATACTCGCGCAGTAAAACCGTAATCGGTTTATCGCCTTGAAGTCGTTTTTCCAAATCCGCTCCCGGCAATTCCTCCGAGGTAATCCATTCTTCAAACAGTCCATTCGCATTAAATGTTCCTGTTTGCAAATCTATCGAAGCAGGGGAAGTAATCGCAGACGCCTGCGTTCCGCCCCGTTTCAATACGTTGACCGCTCCTGAAGGAAGCATAATTGTACCAAATACCGGCGGAGTTTTACTGGTCGGATCTCCTACTGTACGTATAGGCTGGTCTGTCTGAATCGCCAGTTTTACGTTGGGAGAAGCAATCTCCACGATAGTCGGCAACTTCGCGGTAGCAATCGTCAATTTTCGATTAAAACTGGCACTGGTCCAAACAATTAATCGTCCGTATTCAAGCTGAAATTTTAACGCACCGGCAGTCGAATCAGGAGAGATATTTAACTTGGCTGGACCAACCAAATGAATCGTTAAATCCGAACCAAATTTTAGTTGCGGTCGGTAGTCTGGCAACGCCATTAAGGAAGAATCCGAACTGATACCAGCAAACTCTTGCAATCTTTGCCAATCGGCTTCTTTATTGGAAAAGGGGCGATACAGTAAAATTTGAGGGGAAATATCGGGTTTGTCTTGATACTGTCCAATTCTAGCCTGAGGAATATCGCCGGTAACCAGCGGTTTGCTTTCCGGCTGTACGGGTACCACAGCAGAACCATTCGCCGGGGTATCGGGAGTTGAATCCGTAGAAGGCGTTTCGTCCGAATCGTCCAAAACAGGAGACGCATAACCCGAATCGGGTTTTTCCGATCCCGGCGTTGCTTCGGGTAATTCAGCGGGAGGCGTAACCGTACGACCATCAGACGGCTGAGTTGAATCCGTAGAGGGGGTACCAGTTTCGCCGCTTGACTTTTCGGTTGGAACGGCGAATGATAATTTAACCTCAGAATCGTTAGATTCCGACGATTTTTCTTCCGTCGCTTTAGATTCCGATTCGGGCGTAGTTGCCAACGTTGCCGACTCTTGCGATGTTTTATCTTCGCTTAACGGTTCAGCGGGAGTTGATCCGGAATTGGCGTCCGTTGCGGGCTGCGTTACCGCAGAATCCCCTGGAGTTGCATTGGAATTGGACGAGGTATCTGAACCCGAAGTTGAGGCAAGATCGGTTTTATTTCCGCTTCGCATGAAAACAAATACACCAATTAACAAAACAGCAGCTATTCCGACTACAATTGCCAAAAGTTTCTTGATGCCCCCGCCAGAAGCGGCTTGAGCGGGCGTCGGTTGTTCAACCGGTTCGGGAACAATCATTTGAGCGTAATCTTCCAACGATTTCGGTAAACTAACCGGCGGTTTTTGTCCTATTCCAGAGGCAGACGGTTCCAAATTCGGACCAGAACTCTCTCCGTTTAATTTTACCCCCGATTGAGAACCAAGTCTGATTCCAGATTGCGAACCGAGCCGAACGCCAGATTGAGAACCGAGTCGAACGCCAGACTGCGAACCAAGTCTAACGCCGGATTGAGAACCCAATCGAATGCCCGATTCAGCAGCCGAAGCAATGGGAGCATAGTCTGGCTGAACTTCTAATTCGACCAATCTTTCGGGTAGCTGGTAAATTCCTTCTCGCCAGGCAGGGTCTACTTCGGCAGGCTCTACTTGAACTACAGTAAGAATTTGATGGCATGCTCCGACTTCTGCCAGCTGTCGGTCAGATGCCAGACAGAGTTTTTCGTACTCGGGGGCTTCGCCTGAATCCAATACGTTATCCAGATAATCCGCCGTAATATTGGGGTCTAAATGCGGTCCTTTGTCCAACAGTTCAGGTGCTCCCAGTTCCGGACGAGTTATAACAGAACGAATTCGCTTGCACAAATTATTTGCCGCCTCGCTTTCCGAAAGCAAAGTCTCGAACTCTTCGTTATCTGCTTGAGGAAGCAAATTGTCTATGTATGCCAGCAACGATCTCAGGGTCAATCTCATGGTAACACCCGACTCCTAATAAAAAAAGGAAAATTTGTCTAAAACAACCTATTATTACGTTTCTACTATTAATAGGGGAGATTTCTCCTCTCTTTCGTACAAAAAAAGTGGAAAAATCCATAAAAAAGGAAAAAAAGAATCATTTTTGCAAACAAGTCTCCTTTTCAATAGTATTATTATCTGAAATAATACTAATAAATGAGTTATAGGAGACTTTTTTCAAAATATCGACTGTTTTGAATATCGACTGTTTTGAATATCGACTGTTCCGACTACAATAGCAAATTTCGCTATAAATATCAGTCTTTTATTTGAAAATTAAAGCGATTATTAAGGCAATAATAACAACGCTTTCGACAATAATCGTTATTAATTTAGGCTCTTTCCAATTGAAAGTTGATTCAGACTCGTCAATTGATACAGGCTCCGCCTTGGATTTCTTTTTTCCCGTTGATTTAGAAGTAACTTTGTTGGCGACGGGCGTAAAATTGATATTGAGTTTTTGAGGAGTGAGCTGTTCAAAAACTTCAGCAGCATCTTTCCAATCCGACCAGCCTTCCCGCCAAACCATGGAATCGTCTGCGACACGTCCTTCGTCCAGCCAAGATTTCATAATCTCGGAAGAAGCGGGACCGTACTGACCACCAGAGGCAGGACGAACGTACCAAACCGCCTTCGGAGCCTCTTCAAAGGGATCGATTTTTTTAACTTCTACCGGCGTAGGAATGGGGGCTAACGGCACGGAAACAGGACGGTCTAACGGCGCCGACAGTTCGATTTCTTTATCCTGTCCCGTAGCCGTAAAACTCCGTCCCGCCGCGTCTGAAGGAGCCTCCGAGGGAGCAATCGCGTTGAGATTGATAGCGTCTGATTCGTTGTGAGCTTTATGCCCGCTCGGTTTATCCGTTTTGCTGGAGTCACGTGTACTGACAAGGGGAATATCAATCGGAACTCCACAATAGGGGCAAACACCTCGTCTACCTGCTTGAAACGCCTTCACATGAAGTTTATGCCCATTGGGGCAATAAAATCGGATTCCCATAATTGTACTACCTGGAATATTAAAATCGAAAACAGGACAAATTCATACTCTGACTGCCTACCGCAGTACAAAACTTGTTTTACAAGATTGTACCGCTTCTACAGACCATTCCTAACGCGGGGACATCTAATAATTACTTTATTCATTCTGCAACATAGTTTTTTCGCCTGAAAAATAGCGAAAAGCGTAGCGTTTGGAATACAATCGCTACCTAAAGCCAAAGGAAAAAAAATCGAAAGAATAAAAAATCGAATTATCGAACACTCCCCTGCCCTTATTATGCACGATTATTGAAAAAAAACAAGATATATCAAGGAAAATTTTATCAATTCAGTAAAAATAAGAATTTATTCTACTTAATTCTTTCTTTTTCTTTCTAAAAAAGAAGTTTTTCATGCCAATTACAGCAGTTTTCTATAAAGACAGGGCAATATACGCATTTTTCTTTAAATGTTCTGGATAACATATAATAAACCAGATGATTATTTCTCACAAAGCAAGCCGCACTCCATTCGACGTTATGGGGGGATTGACAAACAGGGTAATTTGCTATAAAATATCAAAAGTACATTTTGTTATCAGCATTATATTTTATTACAATCATTTGCTTTTTATTAGAAAGCGTAAGAAATGCCCGTTGCGTTGGAAGTAAATCACGTTTGGAAAAAATTTTTTCAAGGCGAAATAAATGATTCGCTCCGGGACGCTATTCCCGCATTGTGTAAGTCGCTGATTGGGTTAGGTCCCAAACGAGAAGACTTACAAAAGGGGGATTTTTGGGCCTTAAAAGACCTTAATTTTCAGGTTCAGGAAGGTGAAACCGTTGCTTTTATTGGGCATAATGGGGCGGGAAAAAGTACGTTGCTGAAGATTCTCTCGAAAATTCTCAAGCCGAATCGAGGCAGCATTAAGGTCAATGGAAAATTGAGATCACTTATTGAGATCGGTTCGGGATTCCATGGCGATTTGACCGGACGGGAAAATATCTTTCTCAACGGTTCGATTTTAGGCATGTCGCACAAGGAAATCGCCTCCAAGCTGGATTCTATAATCGATTTTTCCGGGATAGAAGAATTTCTGGATATGCCCGTTAAGCGGTATTCTTCGGGCATGTACGCCCGATTAGGTTTTGCGGTCGCGGCGCATTTAGAGCCGGATATTTTGATTGTCGATGAAGTACTATCCGTTGGAGATACCGCATTTCAGAAAAAATGCTTGGGTAAAATGAATGAGGTTGCCAACGAAGGACGCACGGTGCTGTTCGTCAGTCATAATATGGCGGCGGTTCGCAATTTATGTCGGCGGTCAATCCTGCTTGACCATGGCGCAATGATTACTGATGAAAATACAGAAGAGGCTATTGCGGCATATCTTGGTACGGATGAAGCTCAGGCGGCAAATCCGATTATCGAACGCACGGATAGGATGGGAAACGGAGATGCGAGAGTTACAGATTTACGTATCGGAACCAATCCGACTCTTTTAAGTTCCGAGTGTATCTGCAACTTTGGGGAAAAAATTTACGTGCGAATTCGTTATAAAACCAGGCGTGTGATTGAAAATCCGATTTTTATGCTTGGTATTACCA
>CAYZMZ010000241.1:0-5662 GCA_964479655.1 uncultured Planctomycetaceae bacterium | reverse complement strand
GATGGAAACGATTTTTTTGGTTTGGCGGTTTTACCCTATAAAGATAAAAGTTTTGGTTTTGTTTTAGGCGGCTGGGGCGGCAATATTTGCGGTTTTTCCTGCTTGGACGGTTATTCCGCCGACGAAAACGATTCAACTTTTGATTACAATTTTAAGAATAACGTTTGGTACGATGTTAAACTGGTTATTACCGACAAACAGCTTGATGTTTATATCAACGGAGAAAAGCAGACAAGCGTTTCCATGGATGGCAGAACGGTCAGCGATCGAATTGAAATGGCTCCCGTCGAGCCGTTTGGTTTTGCCAGCTGGTACTCGACGGCTGAATTAAAAAACATCAAAATCAAGAAATTATAGGAATTGTTTTCCGCGCTATTTCTTTTGTCAATCGATAACCAGAAATCAGTATATAATTAGAAATCAATAACTTGGTATATACTGATTCCACTTGAAATTTCTCGATTAATAATTCATACTATAACCACTTGATTTTTTCTTCTTGACGTCGTTTTGATTTCGCCTCCAGAATCAAATAACTCCTTATATTACTGATTGGGACGAAATGAAACGACAGAAATTTGATATCCAAACCGGGCAAAGTCAGGTGGAATCCATATAGTAAATCAGTCGTTCTAATTCCCCACCAATCGATAAATAAGGGGGGCAATCTCAACTTAGAAAACGAAATCCAAACAACGTCAATAGAAAAACAACATGAAGTCGCAGTATAAATATCATGTTGTCGTTGAAAATTTTTTTGAAATTTTCTATAATTGTCCTTTTTGGTACTTGATTTTGGAACACCTACGTGGTATTATACCCGCACTTGATTCAAATGAGTTTTGAATCGCAACGCAAACCGTTTGATTTTCCCCCTGATTTCGTTTTGACTTTACAACAAGCGAATCGAAACGACGAGTTTATAAAACATAAACTAAAATCGGGAAATTTCAAGTATACAGATTCTACTTGAAAATTTCCGGCTTGAATAAACCAGCCGTTTCATTTCGCCTTAATCAGTAAAACCATGAATTTTTATTCCTACGCGGGGAAATCAAAACGGTGTCGATAAAAAATCAAGCAGTCATAGTAAAAAACCAGTATATCCTTTCCAATAGGTATTGTTGACGGGCCGATAACTTTTGTTAATCGGTATTGTCTGAAGCCTGTTGATCGCAACGGATTTAATCCGCTGTAATCAACAGGCTTTTTTTGTCTGAATACGAAATACTTTTTGAAAGATTACTGATTATAAATTTATAGTAAACATTTAGATTTTTCGCAAATAATTCAAACAAGGATTCCTATTTTGCTGCCTCCCGAATTACAAAAACTGATAATTAATCTTATCCGCAACGGTCTGAGCGAATCGTTAATCAGACGTCATACCGGCGTTTCGCGAAACGCTATTCGACGATTACTCCACCAGGTTCAACGAGGTAAAACTCCGCAGGAATTATTGGAAGAACTGATCAAATATCCAATTCCGGAAGACGCTCCTTACGGTCGTTGTCCAACCTGCGGAAATCAATGTTATTTACCCTGCAAGGGCTGTTTGACAAAGCAATATAATCAGCTTTGCGAACAACCGGTTGAAACGGAATCGCTATCCGAATCGGAGGTTCTCTCTGAATTGGCGAAAATGGCAAAAGACGCCGTTGTCAATACCTTGAATTTGAAACCGGCCGAGCAAAAACGATACGAGCAGGTTCGTCGAAATCGCGAACAGGCGGAAGCTCAATTGCTGGCTCAATCAAGTGATAGTCAAATATAAATTGTACAAAGTTATATAAATCAAAACAAGAAATAAAAATGAATAAAACTCTGTTTTTTCTCCTGTTGTTATGCGAAGTAATTTTCGCGTCAGACTACCCGGCTGACGGAGCGCAGAATAAGATTCAAATGGGTCTTATCTGTTCTAACGGCAGCTGTCAAAAGTCCGATTCTTACCCCAGTGTTGTTCGGGTTGCTGTGTCGTCATATAAATCGAACAGTTACGGTTCCGGCACGTTAATTCTCTATCGAGGCAAGACGTATATACTTACGTGCGCTCATTTATTCGAGAGAATGGACGATTGGACAACTGTACAGTTTGGCAAACAAACCGGACGGCCAGTACAACCGATGGCAATTGATCGTTCTTACGATTTGGCGATTCTGGACGCCAGTATGCCGGGGGTAGTTCCGGAGGGTGCCGTTCCTGCATCAATCAATGCTGTCGTACCGCTTCCGGGTGCGAAAGTATTTGCTGCAGGATACGGTCCCAATGGAATATTCAAAGTAACCAACGCGAAAGTAAGCGGGTACGTTCAAACTCAAGGGACGGACGCCTGCGATACTCTCAAAGCCGCGTATCCCAGCCGAGGTCTTACCGTTCGGTTTGGCGATTCAGGAGGAGGCGTATTTAACGAATCCGGCGAGTTAGTTGCGACTTTATGGGGATCGGATAACGATGCGCTGTACGGAACTCAAATCGGACGAATTATCGTCTTTTTACAATCGGTAATCAGTCCGTCTGTTCCAGAACCGATTCCCGGCAATTCAACGGTTCTTCCGCCGCCCACGTTGCCGTATACGTCCGATTCCGCAGCCAATTCCAACGAACCGTCTTTGGAACAGCAGTTAAAACAAAACCTGTTTTCGGGTTTGAATCCGGCGCAGGTTGCCCAAGACAAAATAAAGGATTCCGTGAAGACGCAAATTTGCGATAGTTCAGAATTCCAGATTTTTAATACAATCTTATCGCTGTTACAATGGGTTACAACCTGTTTACCGTGGATAATTGTAGTATGGTGGTCTGTTCATAAGAAATTACTTAACCTTTTTATAACCAAAAAATCCAATGCAAATCAGAAATCGAATTAAAGAATTTACCCGTGTTTTGGCTAAAGACCTGGTTCCAAACCCCAAAAACTGGCGAACGCACCCGGATAATCAAAGAAATGCCCTAAAAGGAATTTTAGCGGAAATTGGATACGCCGACGCCTTGCTAACCCGTCGGCTGGAAGACGGACGATTGCAGTTAATCGACGGTCATTTACGTGCGGAAACGACTCCGGATCAGGAAGTTCCTGTTTTGATTCTCGATCTGGACGAAAAAGAGGCCGATAAGTTACTGACGTTGCTTGACCCGTTGGCTGCGATGGCGGGAACAGACGAAAATCTGCTCAAAGAATTGACCGATAATTTGGAAACGCAAAACGAGGCGATTCAGAAGATGATCAATTCCATGCTTCAGAGTAATCAAAATGATTTGCCCCTTGAGCAGGAAAGCGCAAAACTGCCCGACGAAGTTGAGGTACCGGAATTATTTCAAATTTTAATCGTCTGCAACGACGAAAACGAGCAACGCGAATTATTTGATCAGCTTGTTGCCGAAGGACGAAATTGCAAACTGTTAAATTTATAACAAAAGACTAAATCAACGTTTGGATAGAATAATATACTATGACTACTTGATTTTTCCTATCGACGCCGTTTTGATTTCGCCGCAATACGAATATAAACTTCCCGTTTTTCCGATTAAGGCGAAAAGAAACGGCTGTTTTATGGTAATATCAGCCGGAAAATTTCAAGTGAAACCAGAATAATAAAAATTTTTTCCGCTATTTTTTTGACATTGAAACAATTTGGCATACAATCCGAAATATCAGATTTCGATTGCGCTTTCCCCAACCTGATTCCAAGTCGTTCGTTTTGATAAACCTTATGCGTTGTTCCGGTACTTATCGGGTGAAAAATCAAAACATCTGGAAAATCAGAAGAAATCGAATAGTAGAATAATAATCACGTTGAATAATTTGATTTAGTTTCCCCTTAAAACAACTCCGCAAGGCGTCAAGATGCAAACTACAGAAATCCAATCAGGTCGTTTGAATAACCAAACCAATAAAAAATATATTTCCCGAATAGAAAAATCTATTCAGCAACTCCTGTTGCAGATTTTACAGGAGGGTTGCTACGGCAAAGGCTGCTTGGAAATAACGGTTCAGGACGGCATCGTTCAAACTCTTCGACGCATTGTAGAACAAACAGACAAATAGGAATATCCATGAATTTTACCCTCGAATGCCCCGTATACGATTCTTTTCGGGTTCGACAAATAGAAGGAATGTTCGATGTCCCCATTGAACAAAAATCGATACAGCAATTTCAGCTTGATAATCCTCCCGCATTAAGCGAGGATTGGGAAATAGGACTTATAGTTGGACCGTCGGGCAGCGGTAAAAGTACTGTTGCCCGACGGGTGTACGGAGAATCTCTTTTCGCGGGCTACGATTGGCCTGTCGATAAATCGGTTCTGGATTCCTTTCCCGAATCGATGCCGGTTAAGGAAATAATCCGATTGTTCAATACCGTTGGATTCAGTTCCCCGCCAAGTTGGATAAAACCGTATACGATTCTCTCCAACGGCGAAAAATTCCGCTGTGATTTGGCAATCGCGTTGGCGTTAAATAGTAACGCATTGACCTTCAATAATAATCCAGTAGAAACGGCAAGCAGCAGTTCAGATACAACGTCTGATTCGATTTCAAATCAGAACGATATTTTCAATAAAAAGCCGATTAGAAATCCGTTGCTTGTCTTTGACGAGTTTACCTCAGTTGTAGATAGAACGGTTGCGATGGCCTCCTGCGTAGCGTTGGCAAAGAACATTCGATCCGGTTTGATTAAGCGTCGATTTTTAGCGGTTACCTGTCATTACGATACGGCTGACTGGCTGGAAGCCGACTGGATTTTAGACATGGCAGACGGACGGCTGGAACGGAGGCGTCTTCGGCGACCGGAAATTAAATTCGATATCGTTCGTTGCAAAAACGCGGCTTGGGAGTTGTTTAAGAAGCATCATTATTTAAGCGGGAGCTTGTCTCCGATGTCTACCTCCTACATGGCAGTATTAAACGATAAGCCGGTTGGATTTGCGGCCGTACTTCCGTTGATCGGATACAAAGGACGCAAACGATTTACTCGTCTGGTTGTTCTTCCCGATTATCAAGGATTGGGAATTGGAATGAAAATGACCGAAGCGGTAGCCAATATTTATAAATCGCAGGGAACAAGAATCAACCTGACCGCAAGTCATCCGTGTGTTGTTGGACACTGTAAAAAGAGTCCGCATTGGAGAGCAATTAATGTTCGCGGAACCGGTTCCAAAAACGCGGATAAATTTATCAAAGGATATAAATCGTCCTGCGGGCGAGCCGTAGTCAGTTTTGAATATCTCGGATAGACTGATATGATAAATGAAATCAATAAATAGATTAATACAGTATAAATATATATGTCAAAGCAATTATCAGAAATTAAACAACATGAAATTCTGGCGTTGCTGTCTGTAGGATGCTCCCTCCAGACAGCAGCCCGGTACGCCGGATGCAGTAAACAGACAATCGAAAAA
Organism: uncultured Planctomycetaceae bacterium; assembly: GCA_964479655.1. Lineage (GTDB taxonomy): Bacteria > Planctomycetota > Planctomycetia > Pirellulales > Thermoguttaceae > RUG11551. The sequence continues at coordinate 264 of CAYZMZ010000241.1, read as the reverse complement.
TACGCAGGAACGAATCCCAAATTTGCCGCTCAACTTCATCGGGCGGAGGCAAATCTGGAAATTGAATCCGTCAAGACAGTTTACAATGCCGCAAGACAGGAAAAATACTGGAGAGCGTCCGCCTGGGTACTGGAACGAAAATCCCCCGAAGAGTTTCTTAAGCGGAAACCGGATTCAATTCCGACCTCGCTGTTGGATACAATGCTCAATCGTATTGTCGCCCTGTTGATAGAACAATGTCCTGCCGCCGTTCAACGAAAGGGA
>CAYZMZ010000240.1:0-5683 GCA_964479655.1 uncultured Planctomycetaceae bacterium | reverse complement strand
ATGTACAGAATATCAAGCTGAATTGATTAGCGCTGTCATGGACGACGTTACCTTTCGGATGAAAAGCCGACGTTTTATTGCCGCCTTGCGGGAGCTGGATAAAAAATATCCTGATCTGAAAATGAAGGCTTTGATTGATGCTGATGAAAAGGTGGTTGCAGACATACTGGTTGACTAATTCAACCAGAGTACAATAATCAACGACGAGTTTTTATCGGAATTCGAGGGTCGAACGCGGGAAGCAGCCTGGTCGGAGCAAGTCAGACTTCCTAGCTGTTACCCATTTTAAGGGTAAGAAACGAGTGAACAATCACAAAATACCCAAATACCCCTTAACTGGACGGAATCAAATAAACAGAATTTTTGAAGAAAACCTCTATTATCTAAAATCCTCCAAGTACGCTATTTTCCGAGAGCTTTTTCGCAAGATTTACGGCGGCAATCAGGCTGGAAACAGCGGGATGTACGCCCGGTTTACTGCCGAAGGCTATATCCATCGCAGTTCCGTGATCGACAGACGTGCGGACAATCGGCAAGCCGAGAGTAATATTTACACCGGAATCAAACCCCAGCATTTTTAGAGGAATAAGCCCCTGATCATGATACATACAAATATATACGTCAGTCTGTTTTCGTTTGGCAGGAATAAACGCAGTATCAGGAGGAATCGGACCGGAAATTAGGTATCCTGCCGCCCGGGCATTTTCTATTACCGGTATAAGAACCCGTTCTTCTTCCGAATTGCCGAACAGACCGTTTTCGCCCGCATGAGGATTTAGACCGCAGACGGTAAAACGGGGTTCGCGATTCAATATTTTTCGCCAGGCGCGGCGATTTATTTCCAATGTTTCCCAAACCCGCTGCGGGGTAATCAGATTCACAACGTCGCTATAACCAACATGCGCCGTAACCAGGGCGGTAGTAAGTTCTGGACAGCTTAACACCATGCAGATTTTATCACTACGCGTAAAATGAGCCAGCATTTCTGTATGACCGGGAAACGGAATGCCTGCCAGGTGCAAGGCTACTTTATGAATCGGGGCGGTAACAACCGCAGCTCCCTTTTGATTCATCGTCCAGTCTATCGCCGTTCTAATATATTCAAACGCGGCTATTCCGTATTCCGCACAGATTTTTCCCGCTTGATGACCGGCAATATCGACGTTATTAAAATCAACGATTTGAATCGGATTATCCGCTCCCTTTCCGTCGGCAAATTCAGCTGGAGTTAAACAGGGAATTTGCTTAAATAAATCTGGGGAAAAATCAGGAACGCTAAAATGAGCGGCTTTTTCCAGTACGCGCGCCGATCCCAAAACAGCAATCGGGGTTCCCGAGTATTTTTTCATCTGAGAGAACAAATATTCAATGCAGATTTCTGGACCGACACCTGCCGGATCCCCTTGCGTTAATAATATAGGTTTTTTACGATTCATGGTTTTATCTTTGTATATATCTATTTCTATGCTGTACAGAACTTGCTTGTAATACGGGTACACTTGAAATTTCCCGGCTTGAATTACCATAAACCAGTCGTTTCATTTCGCCTTAATCAGTAAAACAGGGAGTTTTTATTCCTACGGCGGCGAAATCGAAACAACGTTAAGAGGAAAAATCAAGTAGTTTTGGTATAAGGTATAATTCGTCGTTGACGTTTACCGTTTCGCTTGTTCTTATTGCTTCGTACGCAAACGAATTATACCGTTTTTATCGAATCACGCAATAACAGTTTGGGGAATTTTACGGGTATAATTTCAATTCGTAACAAATTTTGAAAAGACAATCTCAATAATCTCGGAACTTCCGTCAAAAGCAAAAAGAATGACTTTCCCAATTCGCCCGCTCGTTGAATGCTGTCAAGCGGCAATCGACGAACGGGATTCATTTGGGGAATCGTTTTCTGACCGCCCTTAAAGCGGGAATTATAGAGTTTTTTCTGCTTGTTTTCTCCGTATACTGGATATACCGGTACCACTTGAAATTTTCCGGTTTTTCTACCCTAAAATAGTCGTTTCATTTCGTCCCCCATTGATCAAACAAAATGTTGTTTGATTCTGGAGGACGAAATCAAAACGGCGTTAAGAGAAAAAATCAAGCGGTCATGTATAAATGGAAAATCACCAATATTTTCAGCTTCAATAATCGTAAAACAAAGGATTCTCTCAACGCGCGAAGCCCTTTATCGTCGCTTGCGCTTTCTCAACTCCTTCGGAGGTTACGGTTAACTGAACGGAAGAATCGGCATGAAAATCGGGACGACTACGTAAAAGAATAATCGCTTTTCCGTAAAATAACGGATGCGAGGCATCGGTAAACGCGTCCATTCCGATAGAATTGCCGTTTGCCATTCCGACCAGTTCGGCGGGACCGTCAATCGAGACCGAAACAGTTCGATTGTCCAGCGGGCAAGGGATACCCTCTTTGTCGACCGATTCAACCAGTACGTAAATCAAATCGTCGTTACAAGCAAAAGAGGTTTTTTCGGGGGAGAGCCGTAATTTTGCAGGGACGTCCGCAGTACGAACGCTCGATCGACCAATCTCTTTCCCCTCACAGTACGCGACCGCCTCCAGCGTGCCGGGTTCGTAAACGACATCTTCCCAACGAAGTCGATATTTATCGATTACGGTGTAGTAAGCCGGCTTTTCGGCTGCATTCGGAACTTTATCCGAAACGACGAACTCCCGAATCGACGCCCAGGCTCCGTATTTGAGTTTGTCGAAAACTATACGTAACGCGCCAACGCAGCCGAAATCGTCGGAAAATCTCGTTGTAAACGTATTCCCAACGCCCTCGAAGCGGTCGTGAACGCAGACGGTTCGCCAGTCTTTCCCATTTTCAGAGACATCTATATGGAACTGGTAATTCTTAACATTCAGTTCAAACTCGACGCTTAAATAGCGGACGGGGACGACTTTTCCCATCGAACCCGCGCCAAGTAAAACGTCCGGTCTGCCCGGGTCGAAATCGACGGCTAGCCATTGAGCAGACGTTTCGTCCGCCGCGCACCAGCGGGTATCGGAGCTTCCGTCGAACGCCAAGGGCGCGAAATTCGTCTGAACTTTCGTCTGTCCGTTCACCGGTTCTTTCGTCTTGCCGACTTCGTTCGCTCCCTCTTCGGAACTGGCAGTAATTGCAACGCCGGGCTGTGCCGCCAGATTATTCAACGGTTCGGTCGTTACGGATCGAACTTTTGTTTTTCGTCCGAGCGACTTCCCGTTGAGGAACAGTTCTGCGGAGTCGCCGTTAGTATACACGTAAACGGGTACTATGGGGTGAACTTCTTTGTCCCAGTTCCAATGCGGCAATATATGAACCGTCGTTTCGTTCGGATTCCAGTAACTTCGATAAAGGAAGAATCGATCTTTCGGCAGTCCGACTAAATCGACGATTCCGAAATAGCTGGATTTCGCCTGTTTATCGAACGGGGACGGTTCGCCGATATAGTCAAAACCTGTCCAGACAAACTCGCCGGCCACGTATCGGTCGCGTTCCATGCGGTCCAGATCGATGTCTGGAATATCGCGAACCCCGTTTGTGGAGATTAAATCGTAGCTGTCAACCTGAAACGTTTTCTGATTATAGGTGTCTTTTTGAGTTGGATGGAACCAGCCGGGATATTTGGGTGTTGCTCCGAAAAGTTCGTAATACCCGCGACTGGAAACGGCCGATGCAGACTCCGAATAAACCAGCGGCATATTCGGATAGCGGATACGTGCATCTTTGTATTTTGCGCCGTAATTCCAGCCAGTAAGATCCAAAGAATCCCGCACATGATTCTCCGGTCCGCAACTTCCTCCCCCAAAACAGCCTAGTCCAACAAACCGGGTTGGGTCGTATTGACGGAAACAATCCGCGATATGCTTGACTCGGCGCGGGGCATCCAAATACGGGTTCGATCCGCCTTTAACGTTCCGTTCAACGTCCCAAATTTCGTTCCCGATCGACCAGACGCAGACAGAGGGTCGATTCTTGTCCCGATTGACGATCTGGCGGACTTGTCGAGTTGTAAATGCGTCGAAATAATTCTGATCAATCAGATCAACGGTTGCGTCCCATTTATCAAACAGTTCGTTCCAAACGATTAATCCGAGCCGATCGCAGGCGTCCATAAATTCCGTGGAAGCGGGATTGTGCGAGGTACGAATCGCGTTGACGCCCATATCTTTCATGATTCGCAACTGTCGTTCGATTGCCGCCGGATGGGCCGCCGCGCCGAGAATTCCCTGATCATGATGCAAATTTACGCCATGTAATTGAACGCGCCGTCCGTTAAGATGGAACCCGTCGTTAGCCGTCCATTCGACTTTACGAATTCCGAACGGAATGCGGACTTCGTCGAGGTACTGCACGCCGAACAGGGCACGAGAGCTGTCTTTTTGTTCAACGCAACTTCCTTTGGACGTTACGCGAACCGTTGCGGTGTATAAATACGGGTTGGTTACGTCCCAGCGGGTTGGATTGGCGATTTTAAAACGAAACTCGTATCTGCTGCCGCTGTCAAGAGTATGGTTGATTTCACTCACTTTTTTGCCCAGCGCATTGGTCAGTGAAACTGTTGCGGAGACGGGAAAAGGATGCTCCAACATCGATCCGTCCAGCTGAACATGAACGACGACTTCCGCCTGTTCTGCTTCAACTTTCGGCGTCGTAATTGTAACGTCGCCGGGCTTAAGCCAAGCGCGATCGACCGTTGTAATCAGTCGAACCGGGCGATAAATTCCGGCTCCAGGATACCAGCGAGAGGCGTGTTGACGCGTATCGCAGCGAACCTGAACTGTATTCTCGCCGGGTTGAAGATAGTTGGTCATATTAACTTGGAATCCAACGTATCCGTAATCCCAGCCGCCGGCATACTTTCCGTTAACATAGACTTCAGGAAACGCCATGCAACCGTCAAAATCAAGGACGAACGTTTTCCGATCCAGGATTTCAACGTTAAACTTTTTCGTATACCAGCCAACGCCGCGCCACGGGAGTTTTCCCTGGTCGCCCCGGAGATTCGGGTCGGTATCAAAAGGACCGGAAATCGCCCAGTCATGCGGCAGGCGCACGGTTGTCGATTCGCCAAGCTTTTCGGGAATCAGCGCGTCGCCGGGTTTCCGACGGTTCGGATTCTCCAGATTTTTTGCCGGTTCCGCTCGTTCGGCACCCTTTTCAACCAGCGCGAAAGTCCAACCATCGTTGAAATCAATCGTCGTTCGCGGGGATTTTTTCTGCGAGGTCTCGTTTTCGGTGGAAGAAACGGCGGATTCGCTCTGGACAACGCCCGTCCCCAAGAGGAAAGCGGTCAAAATCAATGTTTTCAATACACTTTGTATCATTTCATTCCTTTTCTTTTTCTATGCTGATTTACTTGATTTTCCCAATTCATATTGTTATAATCCTAACCGATTCATTTTGTTCTAATCAATAGAACAAGGGTTATACTATGACTACGTAAATTTTTCTTCTTGACGGCGTTTTGGTTTCGCCCTCCAGAATCAAATAACCTTCTGTTTGATCGATTGGGGCGAAATAAAACGACTGAGTTTTGTTATGCAAACCGGAAAAAATCAAGTGGAACCAGTATACCTGTTCTTATAAGCGGCAATCAAAACGATATCGATTGGGGCGAAATCGCATAGAAACAATAATAAAATTCCTTCCCCTTGAAAATTCGCAAAAATCACAACGAATTTTG
>CAYZMZ010000239.1:0-5723 GCA_964479655.1 uncultured Planctomycetaceae bacterium | reverse complement strand
TTTGCGCGTACATTCTCTAACGAGCCGTTCGATGTCGAACCGCTCTCTCAAATTGTATTTCCTCTATAGTAGATTATAGCACAGAAATCGCGTTTGTCAGGAAATATTTTACGAAATGTTGCGATTTCAGGCGTGTCAATTCCGTCCGAGCTTGGTAGAAAACAAATAATCGTCAGGCGCAAGAAATTATAGCCGACTGCTCCATTTATGGAACAGTCGGCGTTAAAACAGACTGATATGTTCAGCCCCATGGTCGGGCAAAGTAAGTGAACCAAGAAATAAAAAGAGGGAGCGCCGAACGCCTGAATTGCTGCCTGTTACGCCCTTACGACGGGGACTGCGAACAACAAAACAGGGTCGACGCTCCCATGAAATTATATAAAGACATGGGAACGCTTCGCCTGACAAATCAGTTTGGCAGAAAACCCATATCACTTTGAACATGGGGTCGTAATTCGTAACACCATTGATCTGTTTTGCGCGTACATTCTCTAGCGAGCCGTTCGATGTCGAACCGCTCCCTCAAATTGTATTTCTTCTGTAGTAGATTATAGCACAGAAATCGCGTTTGTCAAGAAATATTTTACGAAATGTCGCGATTTCAGTAGTATACTGGTTCCAATTGACTTTTTCCGGTTTGAAAAACAAACCTCAGCCATTTTGATTTTCGCCCAGCAATCTGAACGTATCCCCGGTTTTACCGGTTAATATGAAACGGGGGGAGCGGTATAAAAGCCGAAAAATTCAAGCGGTTCTCCCCCCTGTTATCAACGTAAAAGCATCAATCAGACCGCCGTCTTTTTCGTTGCTTTCTTGGCGGTTGTCTTTTTAACGCTCTTTTTTACCGCCGTTTTCTTAGCGGCTTTTTTCACCGCTTTCTTGACTGCTTTTTTAGCTGATGCCTTTTTCTCAACGGCTTCCTTTACAGCGGCGGTTTTTTTGGCAACTGTTTTTTTCGCGACGGATTTTTTTGCAACCGTCTTTTTGACGGCGGCTTTTTTAACGGCAGTCTTTTTTACCACGGATTTTTTAGCGGCTTTTTTCACCGCTTTTTTGGCGGTCTTTTTAGCCGTCTTTTCCTCTGTTGTATCGTCAAGGTCAACCGTTTTTTTAGCGGTCGATTTTTTAACCTTTCGCGCGGCGGTTTTCTTTTCCAAAGACCCCAGTCCCCGTTCGGCAACTACAACGCTCAATTCGTCTGGATCGACAATCCAGCCGCGGCATAGAGGCGAGCCGCACAAACACGGCATCGCATTGAATGCAGGCCAGGAATAATCGATGGTTAATTGTTCACCTGATGAAATATCTTTCGTTGAATAAATCCATAATTCGTGAAAGGTCTTGCCGTTTATTTCGTCTTCAACGACCAATTCAGTCAATTCACAGTTCGGATCGCAGGAATGATTGACCAAACGGTACGGTTCGTTCGGCTCCAACGCTCCGCCGTTGAACGACATGGCGTAGTCGGACGCATATTCCGGATCCGATTGGAATTCGCCCGTGATAGCTCCAATTGGCGTTTGAGCTTTAATATCTTTGGATGCAAAAACACCTTTACCGTATGGAGTATCTCCGATTGTTATTGTATTTAATTCCAAATTTTTAATGCACAACGGATAAATACTTTCCGACATGTTATTCATTCTTTCCGGGAACTGTTTCCCATAAGAAGGGGGGCGTAAAATTCAACTATACGGGTTCAACTTGAAATTTTCCGGCTTATATTATCACAAAGTAGCCGTTTCCTTTCCGCCTTAATCGGTAAAATCAAGTGTTTTTATTCATACCGTAGCGAAATCAAAACGGCGTTGATAGGAAAAATCAAGTAGTCATAATACAACGCTTGTAATACAGATTATGACCGACAAAAAAAATCTGTCAATAGCGGGAACGGAATTTAGGGTGTCTTAAAAAAGGACAATAGGGTATTTGTATGATGTAAACTGGTTTCACCTGATATTTTCCGAATTATACAGTCATAAACCAGCCATTTCATTTTTCTTTAATCGGTATAACAGGGGCGTAGTTTTTCTGATGGGGCGAAATCAAAACGGCGCGGACGGGAAAATCAAGTGATCGTAGTATAAATCACCGTAAAACGAGTTTGAGGGAAAACTGTTGAAAAACGTTTGACGTTTCAAAAGAGTTTTCCCTCGTAACTGTATGGCATCTATGTTTGTATACTGATTCTACTTGACTTTGTCCGGTTTGTATAACAAACCGTAGTTGTTTCATTTTGCCCTCCCGAACCAAATAAAGGGTTGTTTGATTTTGAAGGACGAAATCAAAACGATGTCAAGAAGAACAATTCACGTAGTCATAGTATAAATAGCCGAATTTATTTGCCTAACGCTTTTTGATGGAAGACCGCATGGCATTGATCGCATGATTTATGCAGCGCGTCCATGGCGTCCGAGGCGGCTGATTTATCTTGGGCAGCAACCGCTTTTCCAACAGCCGCAGCGGCATCGCGTCCGAGAACGGAGAAAGCCGTCCATTGAGCCGATTCAGCGGGCTTTTCAGTTTCGTCTGCGTTAGCAATACTACCTTGCATCAAGGCGGCGACGGCGGCACACATCGCTAAACATTCGTCCTGTTTTTTATCCATGCGTTTGGGAATTGTACGCTTCATTTTGGTATCGATAGCCGGTACCTGTTTCATCAAAGCGGGTAACGCGGAAACCTTTTTCCAGGACAAGGCTTCGTCCGAGGCGGCTGCCGTTTTAATCGCGTCGAAACCGGCTTTGACCGCTGCGTAATCCGCTGCGGTTGCAATCGCTTGAGCGGCTTTGATTAAATTGGCAGCCTTGGCTTTGCAAGGATTATCTTGATCGTTCAAACCTAAAGCGAGGTAGAAAATCGCTAATCCAGCCGCATCTTCGCTAACCGTATCTTTTTTGTCGGTATAGGTTGCTTCGTCAGCCAAGTCTTTTTCCATCTCTTCCAGATAGGAATTCACTTGAGTCATCAAGGCGTCCGCCGGAGCATAAGAAGAAACGGCAGAATCAGAGGTTGAGGTTGATTCAACTTCGGCTTCGGGCTTGGCTTCTTCGGCTTCGGGCTTGGCTTCTTCAGCTTCGGGCTTGGCTACTTCGGCTTCGGGCTTGGCTACTTCAGCTTCGGGCTTGGCGACTTCGGCTTCGGGCTTGGCTACTTCAGCTTCGGGCTTGGCTTCTTCAGCGGGAGGTAAAGCAGGAACCGCTTCGTCAACCGGAGCAACGGGATCTGGAGTAACGACTTCGGTCGTTACAGTTTCTTCTTCAACAACAACGGCTGCGGGAGTCGTATTGTCGGTTGAAGTTACTTCGTTAGTTGGGGTTGCTGTCGGCTGGCAACCAACTACAAAAAGCAGGGAAGCAGCAGATACGAACAATGCTGTTTGTTTCATGGATTTTTTCTCCATCAAAGGGTATTAAAGGGTAGGAAATGGAACTATACGTAATACAATGAGCACAAAACTATTTCTGCTTCATTGTTTGTTGTCTATCACAATATTCTTACCAGGGTTTTTCCGAATCGTCATTTTACGCAGGAAATGTTTTATACCATCCTATGCGAATAAAAACACCGAAAAAACTCCTGCAGTCCTAATAACGTATTATTCTAATTTAAATTGGAATAATTTCAAGGGGGACAAAATTACTTAATTTCCCGTGCGGAATTAACTATTTTATCAGGGACGGAATCAACTAATTTTTTGTAATCGCCGTATCCCCACGTAACGGCAATCGTATTAAATCCCGCCGTATGCCCGGCGTCTATATCGGAGGAAGTATCGCCAATCATCGCTGCTGTTGAAGGCGTGATATTCCATTTTTTGCATAGATGAATAAGCATCTCGGATTTCGGAATCCCGGACGGGGAAAAATCTATCGTGATTATATCGGTAAAAAGAGAGGTCCAGCCCATTTTTTCTATCAGTCTGACAGTAGGAAATTTTCTTTTATTGGTGGCAATAAATAACCTGTTATTTTGATCATGAAGCTGAGAAAGCAGCGATTCTATATCGGCATACGGTTTGGTCAGCGGGTAAGAGGAAGAATCGTAAAGGACGCGGAATCGATCTATTACCCGATCTACGATTTCAGGTTCAATTGCGGGTAAAAAATCTTTAACGGCAATTCCCAACGGCGGTCCGATTACAAATTCCGTATCGAATCGGCCGGTTGGTAAATTGTTGTCTTCCAAAGCCGATTTCATGCATGCGGCAATATCGGGAATCGTATCCAGCAGAGTGCCGTCAAGGTCAAAAACAACGTCGCGGTTTTCCATAATATATTATTTATCAATTTTGATTACAGGTATCTAACAAATGTATTACAGTATCGATTATAGCGACTTTTTTATTACTTATAAGCCCCCTTGAAGCGTAAATTCTATAGGTCAAAAAGACGGAACGTGAAAAAATTTTTCTCTCCCCTTGACAAGTTGAGCAGGAGGTATAAAATATGTCCGTTTTTGGCTATACGTTAGCCAGGACAATAGAATGGATTCATTTTAGCAATCCAGTGTTTCTAGCCCCAACAGAAGGGAGTTTCAATGACTGCGGCACGACTTGTTCTGGAGGACGGCTCGGTTTTTCCGGGTGAATCTTTCGGCTCGGCTTCTTCTTGCGCCGGAGAGGTTGTTTTTAACACGGCAATGACCGGATATACGGAAAGTCTTACTGACCCCTCTTATGCCGGACAAATTCTTACGATGACTTGGCCGTTGGTTGGCAATTACGGTGTTCCGCCTCATGTTCAGGAAAACGGATTTCAGAAATTCTTTGAATCGGAAAATATTCAGGTTAAAGGATTGGTCGTCAGCGAATATTCACAAACGTACAGTCATTGGAATGCGGTTGAAAGTCTGTCTGACTGGTTAAAACGAGAATCGGTTCCCGGAATTACCGGCATTGATACGCGTGCTTTAACAAAGCGTCTGCGCGAAAAAGGGACGATGCTGGGAAAAATTATTTACGATGCTCCAGAGGGCAGTAAATCGGCGGAGCCGGATTTTTACGATCCGAGCAAAGAAAATTTAATTCAGAAATGCTCTTGCAGTCAGATTACCGAGTTTAAGCTGCCCCAATCTGGTTCGGCCGCGCGTTCTCCCCGAATCGTATTGGTCGATTGCGGAGCCAAGAACAATATAATTCGCAGTTTAATCAATCGCAACGCAACCGTAATTCGCGTTCCGTGGAATTACGATTTTTCTACGTTGGATTACGACGGCGTTATGCTCAGCAACGGTCCCGGCGATCCGGCTATGGCGGGAGAAACCGTAGAAAATATCCGCAAGGCTTTGGAAATCAACAAGCCGATTTTTGGAATCTGTATGGGAAATCAGCTTCTCGCGCGCGCAGCCGGAGCTACTACCTATCGTTTGCGATACGGACATCGCGGTCATAATCAGCCGGTTATTTTACCGGGAACAACACAAACCTGGATTACGTCCCAAAATCATGGCTATGCCGTTGATCCGTTACGCTTGAAAGACGATTGGGAATGTTCCTACGTCAACCTTAACGACGGTACCTGCGAAGGAATTCGGCATAAAAGCAAGCCGTTCTTTTCGGTTCAATTCCATCCAGAAGCCTGCGGCGGTCCGAGAGATTCCGGAGTTTTATTCGACCGCTTTTTAGAACTGGTTTAACTAAGACGTAAACAAGTTTACATTAAATATTATTTTCTTAAACGCTCTCTCGACCAGTACTTATTGGTACTGGTCGAGAGCCGGTT